>CAZHET010000237.1:0-9769 GCA_964531585.1 uncultured Planctomycetaceae bacterium
CCCCAAGCCACCCCGCCCTGGGGAACCGCCCCCGATGGCAGCTCGTCCCGGACCTCCACGGCCCGCATCGCTGCGAACCGCCGGAGCACGGTTTGCCGGAGCACGAACGGTGGGAGGACGGTTTGCCGGAGCACGAACCGCCGGAGTGCCGACCGCCGAACTTCGTCCAATATTTGGGTTCCCACCACTGCCGGAACGACGCATGCTGCCTGCCCCACTCGCACCGGCCCCGTCGCGAATCGACGGAACGGAAGCCGGTGTTCGGCTGCCGCGAATTGATGGTGCGACAGCTGCTGGTCGGCCGCCACGAACTGACGGAACGACAGCCGGTGCCGTCACTCGCGATGGCCGATCGGGCCTCGCACTGGCTGCGTTCGGACGGCTGACTGCCGGTGACCTGTCTCGAGTTCCACCGGATGGCTGCCCGTCAGGCACAGTTACCGCTGGCCGACCTGCCGACGCGCGATTCCGTTGCAACGATGCTCCATCGACAGCCGGTGAACGCCGCCCAGACGACAGAGCGTTCGTAGCGGCACTGCGCGGTGCTGCTTCAGGTGACGCGACGCTGCGCCGTTCCGCCGGGCTGAGTCCCGCCCGTGTGCTCGGCGTGACCCGTGGCGTTGCTGCGGAGGACTGCGGAGCCGAACGAATGGTTCTCTGCTCCCCACCTGCGGCCGGTCCGGAAGTCGGTCCGGTTCTGCTGGCGTCGGTACGCCGAGACTGACTGGAACGGCGGAGTGCCGACGCTGCCGACGCTGCCGCACCGGCGCGTGGCATCGCACGTTCCATGCGCGAACGCAGATCCTCTTATTGAACCTTCAGGCTGACGAACAACGCGAAGAATCGAAATGCGCCGGCGGCGCGTCAACTCGTGTGTCACGCACTGAACCGATCGCTGCGGAACCGCGCTTCCCCCGTGGTGCTGATTGCTTTGCAACGGGAATTTCGCCAACGGGCCGGACTTGGGCAACGTGCCCGATCTGGCCATACTGTTTGATGCGACAACGACTGGTGGCTCAGTGTACAATCCGCGCTGCCGGGCGACTTCTGGTGCCGGGCAATTCGCGTTCTGCTGCTCAGGAGTGCCCGAATGAACCTGCGTTCGACGCCGCAAATCATCGCGATCCTTCTTGCTACACGTCTGGTGGCGCTGGGTGACTCCGGACCAGCGGACGATGTCGCGTTCTTCGAGAAGCGAATTCGGCCCGTGCTGATTCGGTACTGCTACGAGTGCCATTCGGCGGCGTCGACCGAAGTGAAGGGCGGCTTGCGACTCGACAGTCGCGATCTGATCCGCACAGGCGGTGAATCCGGTCCGGCGGTTGTGCCCGGAAATTCCGACGAGAGTCTTCTGCTGCAGGCGATCAGGCATGAGTCGTTCGCGATGCCGCCGGATACCAAACTTCCCGATAACGTCATCGCCGATTTTGTGCAGTGGATCGAATCCGGAGCCGCGGATCCTCGCGACAAGCCGCCGTCTTCAGATGAAGTGTCGGAGCTGTCATGGAAGGCGGTGCTGAACGAACGGCGGCACTGGTGGAGCCTTCAACCGGTGGTCGCTGTTGAGCCGCCGGTGACGCAGGGCACTTTCGAAAGGCCTCAGCCGATCGACGCATTCATTGCTGAAAAGCAGCAGGCTGCAGGAATCGGGCCGGGCAAACCGGCGAACGCACAAGTTCTGGTACGACGGCTGTCGCTTGTACTGACCGGGTTGCCACCGGCACCTGCGGACGTCGACAGGTTCGTCAAAGACTCCCATGAAGATCCCGACGCGGCCTATGAAGGGCTTGTTGACGAATTGCTGGCGTCGCCCCACTTCGGAGAGCACTGGGCTCGCCACTGGATGGACGTCGTGCGATTCGCCGAGACGCATGGCTACGAATGGAACCATGAGATCCGTGATGCGTGGCGCTATCGCGACTATCTGATTCGGGCCTTCAATGACGACGTACCGTATGACCAGCTTGTCCGCGAGCATATCGCTGGAGATCTGCTGGAAACGCCTCGCGTCAACAGATTGTCAGGGATCAACGAATCGCTTATCGGGACTGCATTCTGGCGATTCGGCGAGCTGGGGCATGACGATTGTGTTGAGTTTCCGGAGATTCGCTTCGACGCTCTGGACAATCAGATCGACACGTTCGCCAAGGCATTTCAGGGGCTGACGATTTCGTGTGCTCGCTGCCACGATCACAAAGTCGATGCGATCTCGACAAAAGACTACTACGCGCTTGTGGGCATCCTGGAAAACAGCAGTCAGGTCGTTCACACAATCGATTCGCCTGAACGCATTGCCGACAGTGTGTCGCAGGCGCGGCAGATCAAGGGCCAGCTTCGTCAGCAGCTCGGAGACACCTGGCTGGCGGCGGTTGATCAGTCGCGAGAGGCGATCGTCTCGGTAATCTCGCCCTCAAAAGGTTCCGGAGAGAGTTCCGGATCGCTCGCCGAATACCTGAACAGCAGCGCGCGCGGTCTCGAAGATCCGGCATACGTTCTGCGCCGGCTGGCGGAACGGGATGCGGCAACCAGTGTCGATGCGCTGTGGCAGGAACTTCACAGGGAGTACACGGCAGAGCAACTTCGCCGCGACGAATCGAACGCCGCGGCTTTCGAAGTGTGGGCTGATTTCGGACCGTCGCACGGACACGACTGGTCGGTGAGCGGGCTCGGTTTGTCGACCGGCTCATGTCGAAACGGTGAATTCACTGTGACGCACGAAGGGGACCGGATCGTCACCTCAATTCTTCCGGCAGGTCTGTATACGAACACAATTACTGACCGTTTGAATGGGTCGCTTCGGTCGCCGTGGATTCCGACGGAAAAGAAATACATCAGCGTGCAACTCGTCGGCGACGGGCGAAGCATGATCCGTCCGGTCATTGACAGTTGCGGTTTGAACGAGTTCGCGGGGGGTGGTCTGGAGTATCTTGCCGGCGGGGCGACGGTGTGGAAAACACTTCCGACCAGTGCCGGCGGTTCGCACCGCTCTTTCGTGGAACTGACGACGAAGTCTGATAATCCGCGCTGGCCGGATCGTCCCGGACGTGCGGGCACGAGTGATCCGGAGGAACTGCAGTCACCGCGGTCCTCGTTCGGCGTGATGCGTGCCGTGCTTCACGATTCTGCTGCGGCACCGCTGCCGGAACTGGATCCGGTGCTGGCGTTGTTTGCGCCGTCGGTGCTGGCAGCGGTCACGTCCGAAACGACCGACCGTATTGCAGCGACCGCGGCGGTTGCGGATAACGCGAGACAGTCCGCTTCACCGCCTGACGAGATCGCGATTGCCGCCATTTTTCAGGTGGTGTCGCGGCAGGCGGTCATCGCGTGGCGGGACGACAGTACCACCAGCGACGACGTGTACTGGCTGAACTGGCTGCTGAAAACCGGGCTGCTTCCCAATTCGGCGGATGGTGACCAGCAGCTTGCCGAGCTGTTGATGAGATATCGTGAAGTGACGGCGACAATTCCGCAGCCTCGCGTGGTCGCCGGTCTGGCAGATCAGGGCACCGCCAATGGCTTCCCCGTGTTGCAGGGAGGTGACGCTTCGAAGCCGGGAGTCGCCGTCCCGCCGCGATACATCGAAGTGATCGCAGGTGTGTCGCAGCCGCCTGCGACGCAAGGCAGCGGTCGGCGCGAACTGGCAGAACGCATCGCCAGTTCCGCAAATCCGCTGACGGCGCGCGTGATGGTCAATCGCGTCTGGCACAACCTGTTTGGCCGAGGCATCGTGGTGACGCCCGATGACTTCGGCGGGATGGGAGAACTGCCAACTCACCCCGAGCTGCTCGACTTTCTGGCAACCGGATTTGCTCAGGACGACTGGTCCATCAAGAGGCTCATTCGCAGAATTGTCATGAGCAGAACATTTCGACAATCGAGTTTGCCCGACACTCGTGCGGTGCAGCGTGATCCAGGCAATCAGTTGCTGCATCATTACCCGGCACGCCGCCTGGATGCGGAATCCGTTCGTGACACAATTCTCACCGTGTCCGGTCGACTGGACTCCACGCTGTTTGGTCCCGGTATCCATCCCCATCGCAATGATGAAAAAGATTATCGCAAGCTGTGGAGCGGGCCACTGGACGGCGACGGCAGACGCAGCATTTACATCAAGGTCACTCGTATGGAAGGGCCACAGTTCCTGGAACTGTTTGACTTCCCGACTCCCATGGCCACACGCGGAAGACGCGACCGGACCAACGTTCCCGCTCAGGCGCTGGCACTGCTGAACGATCCCTTTGTGATCGATCAGGCGTCGTTCTGGGCGGAACAGCTTATCGCCGCCGGTCACGATTCCGTTGAGGATCGCGTTGACGCGATGTATCTCGCCGCTGTGGGACGATCTCCGACCGAGACCGAGCTTCATCATTTCGTTATGCTGGTCGAGCAATTGAGGGGCGAGGTATCTTCGGATGACGCTGACTTGCTTACAGACAAAAGCGTCTGGCAGGATGCAGCTCACGCTGTGTTGAACATGAAAGAACTGATTTACATTCAATGACCGGTGGATTGAAAGGAATAGACAGGAAATGTGAGGTGCATCGCTTAACTCCGTTTTGCCGCCCTCCGTTATACTGTCCTCAATCTTCCTGTCGAAATCCAACACGTGAAAGCGACGCCAGATGAAGGTTTCACCACAAAGCTCATGCCCCGGCCGTATACCTTTTCCGGTCACTCGTCGTCAGATGCTTGCCACGGCATCAACCGGTTTTGGCCTGGTGTCGCTGTCCGCATTGATGAATGACAGGTCGTACGCCGGCCCGAGCGAAGACACGGCCTTTCACTTTCTGCCAAAGTGCAGAAAGGTCATATTCCTGTTTATGCCGGGCGGTGTTTCGCACGTCGATTCCTTTGATCCCAAGCCGGCACTGGCAAAGCATCATGGCCGGAAAATTGGCAACCTGGCGAACCTCAAGAGCCAGGGTGCGACCCCAAACCGCACATGGAAGCAAAGTCCCTGGAAGTTTCGGAATTACGGCCAGTCCGGAGTTCCTGTCAGCACATTGTTCCCGAAAATCGCTGCCTGCGTCGACGATCTTGCAGTGATCCGGTCGATGGTGGCGGCTGTGCCGTTGCATGCCGGGGGCAACCTGTTTCTGCACACCGGACGCCTGCGAGCCGGCTCACCCAGTCTGGGGTCATGGATGACCTATGGTCTGGGCAGTGAAAGCCAAAACCTGCCCGGCTACGTCCTGCTCAACAGTGGCTCCGTGCCGCCGGGCGGGAAAGAACTGTTTGCGAATGGTTACCTTCCGGCCAGCTATCAGGCAACGTCAATAAAAGCTGAGGGGATTCCGGTTGATAACATCGTTCCTGCGCGCTCGACGCAGCAACGACAGAAGTTGGAGTGGCTGCTGCAGCAGGACCGCGGGTTTGCACAATCGCTCGGCGATCACGCCGGCATCGAATCGGCCATTCGAAATTATGAAATGGCGTTTCGTATGCAGACGTCCGTCCCCGATACGCTCGATTTGTCGAAGGAAACGGCAGCGACGAAGGAGATGTATGGGCTCAACGCGGAAGACAAAGACCTGCAGCTCTATGGTACACAATGTCTGCGAGCCAGGCGGCTGATTGAGGCTGGTGTGCGGTTTGTGGAAGTCACCGCCAATCCGGTGGGGCTCGATAATGGAAGCTGGGACCAGCACGGAAATCTGAAGAAGGGGCACGAAAAGAACGCATTGGTGACCGACCAGCCGATCGCAGCGCTGATTCGGGATCTCAAGCAGCGCGGGCTTTTCGACGAAACTCTGATTCTGTGGGCAGGCGAGATGGGGCGAACTCCCCACGCCAATGGCCCCGATGCGGACGGTCGGGACCACCACACATCCGGCTTCAGTATCTGGCTGGCTGGCGGCGGCATCAAAGGCGGTACGATCCATGGTGCGACGGATGAATTCGGTATGGAGTCCATCGAAGGTGTTGTCACCATCCACGACCTGCATGCAACGATCCTGCACCTGCTTGGTATGGATCACGAACGTCTGACATTCCGCTATGGCGGACGAGACATGCGGCTGACCGATGTTCACGGCGATGTTGTTCAGGAGGTCCTTGCATAGAACGGAGCGGATGTACGAAAACAGAAAAATGTCGCGCCCCACCTCATCTTCATCTTCGTGTCGTTCCTGTTTCCTGTCGTGAACAGACCCTGCGTTTTACAATTCAGAGTGATCCATCATGAAACTGGTATTCAATTTCGCAGTCGCACTGGTTGTCTCGGTTTCGACTGCGATGGCCGCCGAACTAATTCCGCTGCGCGCCGGGTCCGTCACGATGGTCTTTGATGCGGACAACGTGTTCCTTCGCTACATCCGCGTGGGACCGCAGGAAGTTCTGCGAGGCATCAACGCGCCGGTTCGGGATCAGAACTGGGCAACAATTGCCCCTGAAGTGTCCCGCCTTCAGGTCGATGATCGCGGTGACAGCTTTGATGTGACGTTTGACGTTGCCTGTCAGCAGGCGGACGTTGATTTCCGCTGGCAGGGTTCCATTTCGGGGAGTAACAAGGGAGTTGTCGAATTTGTTTTCGACGGTGAAGCACATTCGACGTTTAAAAAAAACAGAATTGGCTTCTGCGTGCTGCACGGACCGTCGGCAGCCGGTCAATCGTGGGTCCTCGGGACGGCAGATGGCAAGTCGGAACACGGCCGCTTCCCGAAATTCATCTCACCTCACCAACCCGCGAAGAACCTGCGGTCGATCACGCACGAAGTCGTGAAAGGCATGATGGCACGCGTGGAATTCGCGGGTGAAGTCTTTGAAATGGAAGATCAGCGCAACTGGACCGACGCTTCCTTCAAGACGTATTGCACTCCGCTGGAACTTCCGTATCCGGTTGAGATTCCCAAAGGCACGAAGATTTCTCAGAAGATTACGATCAGTATCGATGGTGACATTCCTGAAACGACCATGGCCGGCGCAAACCGGGCGCGTGCAGGAGCGACCCTGACGATTGGCGATCGCACGTCCGCGCTGCCGTTGCTGGGTGTTCAGGTTTCTGGCGAAGTGGAAACCCTGACGGACAAGCAGACGGAACGGCTTAGAACGCTGAACCTCGATCATCTCCGCGTTGATCTGGCTCTTTCGGACAAGTCGTTTGTGGCTGAGCTGCGGCGAGCGACTCGACAGGCTCAGGCTCTGGGTGTCTCGCTGCAGGTCGTCCTGGGACTCGGGGAATCACCGGCGTTCGCTGAACTGGTGAAGGCAGTGAACGAGTTGAATCCCCCTGTGAGCTTCTGGCTGGTGCGAGGTGGCGATCCCGCACACTTCAGCGAGGCACGCAGGCAACTGTCTTCGGTGGCGGGCGATGCAAAGATCGGGGTGACTCGTGTCACGAATTTTGTGGATCTCAATCGCGCCCGGCCGGAGGACGCGGCTGTTGAGGCGGTCGGTTTTGCGATCAACCCGCAGATTCATGCTTTCGACAACGCCTCGATCGTGGAGACGCTGCCGATTCACGCCGACGTGGTTAACAGTGCTCGCCAGTTTGCCGGAGATCGCCCACTGGTCATCGGACCGGTTACCATGGCCCCGCAGCTTCTCGACGGCGTCGATCAGCCGGGAGGCCCGGCGGACGGAGGTCCACTGCCAACGTACGTCGACGCGCGTCAGGTCGAACCGTTCACTGCCGCATGGACGCTGGGAAGCCTGAAGTATCTCGCCGATGCAGGTGCGCATTCGGTTACGCTGTTCGAAACGGTCGGCTGGAACGGAGTCATGGATGCTGATGAAGTGCCATCGCGACCGCAGGAATTCCCGTCTCGGCCTGGCGAGCCTTTTCCGGTGTACCACCTGCTGCGTGAGATTGCCGAGTTCGAAGGGACGTCCGTGCGACAGGTCGACACATCCGACAACCTTGCCGCCGTTGGACTCGCTTTGCAAAGGCCGGGCAGGATGCGAGTGTTCGTTGGCAATCTCACGGGCGAAGCTCAGACAGTCACCCTTCGCGGACTCAGCGGAACACCTGTTTCCGTTCACATTCTCGGTGGCGAAGAGATTCAGGCCGCACCCGAAATTGCCATCAGTCTGCCAGCTTACGGAATTGCTCGAATTGATCGGCTGGTGGATTGATGGGGGCAAAATCTCCGTTCGTTTCGCGTCTGTTCATTGGCCTGTCGGTCGCCACTGCACTTGCCTTTTTGATGGCATGGTTCATGGGGATGACCTCCTGGATTGGCCCGTCGTTGACCACCAGTCTGCTTTGTGTGTCGCTGGCGTCGTCGACCGGTCGCGGCCACTTGCGACAATCGGCATTCACGATCTGGATCTTCGCGGCTGTTGCAATGGCCATGTCGTTTCCGAGCTGGTTCATCGGCATTGGCCGTGAAGTGAGGCCCGAAGCGCACGGCACAGACCCACAGACCGAAGCTGTGCTTGACCGCGTCACGGAAGCTGCTGACAACGACGACGACCAGCTGCTCTCGTCTGCTGAATTCAAACACGTGGATTTTCAGGGGGTGGAATTCAAGGACGAACATTTTTCCCGAGCTGACGCGGACAATAGCGGATCGCTGGATCGCCAGGAGTTGCTCACTGAGCTGGATTTGCAGCAGAAGGCCTTCAGGTTCACGACGCTGTTCATTCCCCTGCTGCAGCTCATTATGTTCGCCATGGGAACAACGCTGAGCCTTGCCGACTTCACGCGTGTTTTCAAAATGCCAACGGGAATTCTGATCGGGCTGATCTGCCAGTTCACAATCATGCCTCTCCTGGGGTTAGGCCTCGCACACAGCTTCGGCCTGCCGCCCGAAATCGCTGCGGGGTTTGTGCTTGTGGGCTGCTCCCCGAGCGGGCTGGCTTCAAACGTGATGGCGTTTATTGCGAAGGCCAATGTCGCGATGTCCGTGACAATGACGGCCTTTTCCACATTGCTCGCCCCACTGCTGACGCCGTTGCTGATGAAGGCGCTGGCAGGTGAACTGGTGGAGATCAACGTGCCGGCGATGATGTGGGACATGACCAAAATCGTGCTGCTCCCGGTGCTGGCCGGACTGGTGTTTCATCATCTGATTTACCATCGTGTCAGGTGGCTCGACCGCGTTATGCCACTGATTTCGATGACCGGCATCCTGATCATGGTCGTACTGACGGTCGCCGTGGGACGCGACAAACTCATGCAGGTCGGCCCGCTGCTGATTGTCGCCAGCATCATGCACAGTTCCGCGGGTTTCATGCTGGGTTACGTTGTGTGCAGGCTGCTGGGCAGAGATCAGACGACATCCCGCACCATTGCGCTCGAAGTTGGTTTGCAAAATGCCGGAATGGCGACCGGCCTGGCCAAGACGCTGGGAAAAGTCGCCACTCTGGGGCTCGTGCCTATTGTGTTTGGCGTCGTCATGAACATCATTGGCTCCATGCTTGCCAACTGGTGGAGAGCGCATCCGACTGAACTGCAGGAAAATGCAGGACAGGAACCTGAGTAATCCGTCTTCGTATGGTCCTGTCCTTTGAACGCCTGACAACACCGGGACTGGCTCCCGGACGAAGCAACCATCGTGTTGAGTCATTGCCCCGCAAGGCAACGCCGTTAAGAGTTTTTCCCCCGGAAAACACGCTCGTTTAACCCGTGGCCGAAAGGCCAGGCCGTCACGGCTTGCACCAACCTGGCCTCTCGGCCACGGGTTAAACGAAAATAAACTCTTAACGGCGTTGCCCGCAAGGGTGGTTGTCCCGGTCTTGACCGAGCCCGTTATTCTCCCTGTCGCTAAGATTCTTCCATGAAAACACAGGCACTGAAACGATTTCGCGAAAAACTTGCACGCGGCGA
>CAZHET010000238.1:0-9734 GCA_964531585.1 uncultured Planctomycetaceae bacterium
CCCTTCGGGTGCTTCGCACAATTGGGGTCAGACACTTATTTTCCGCACGATCCTACGAAGGCGGTTCTACAGACATCTGCGAGTGCCGAGAGGTCGACAAGCTTCATCTGGTTCTATTCCTGAAAGAAATCGGGAACGTGATAGGGCCTGCTGGAGCTAACGACACCCCAACCCTCTGTAAGTACTGCTGCCACGTCCACATGTCATACAGGAAAAACGGCTCATCTGGCGATACCGATGTCGCTGTGAGGTCAGCGTTCACCCTGAGTGATGGGTTCCGGCAACGATTTCCTGCTTGTGGAGTGAACGTGTGCGGGGCATGGATTTCAGGGCAGCTTCGGGTTTCTGACGTCCGAAGCGTTGGCATGTCCGGAGAGCTGACACACTTTCAGTTCTTTCACAAGCAACGGCGTTCTGGAACTCGTGCGAGCCTTCAGCCCCTCGCTTCGGTGGTAGCAACCGCAGCGGCAGACGTTCCGAACTGTGGCAGACGTGTCCGATCTGTCCGCCCTTGGTTTGGGTGCGGCTGAGCCATCCGGACCTGATACTGCGGAGTACAAACTCTTTCGTACAGGATTCCCGCACGAATTCCGAAGGTCTGCGGTACGAACTCCGGCTGGTTCAGCAGTACTATGGGAAGCGTGGAATACGGTCTCGAACAAACGGCGAGATGTCGTCACTCAGTCACAAGCGACCGAGCGAATGGCCGAGGCGAGACGCATTCCACGCTGGCGGCTGACACCATATCAGCTCGTGGCGTTCGAACTTCCGCTCCGGCAGGATCGCATGACCCGTTCTCCCACGCCACCTTCTTCACTTGACCTGGGCGAGCTGTTCGCGGAGCACCGGGACCGGCTGCGGCGGATGGTCCGCCTGCGTCTCGATCGGCGTCTGAACGGTCGTGTCGATGCGTCCGACGTCATTCAGGAAGCGTACATCGATGCGGTTCGGCGGTTCGAAGACTACAGGTCCAATCCGGAAGTCAGCGCGTTCGTCTGGCTGAGGTATCTGACGACTCAGAAGCTGGCTCAACTGCATCGCCATCACCTGGGTGTCCAGGGGCGCGACGCAGGCCGCGAGGTTTCGATCGAAGCGGCGGTGGGGCCGGAAGCGTCATCGGCAGCGCTGGCGGCAAGGCTGGTCGGCCGGCTGTCGTCGCCCAGCAGTGCCCTGAACCGCGCAGAGCAACGTCAGCAGATTCAGGACGCACTGAATCAGATGGACGAAATGGACCGCGAAGTTCTCGCATTGAGGCACTTCGAACAACTGGATAACTCGGAGACGGCTCAGGTGTTGCAGATTGAAAAACAGGCCGCGTACAAACGGTACGTGCGAGGGATCCGACGGGTGAAGGAGTTGCTGGATTCGACGGCGTGATCATCGACCATGCGTTAAACTGATCTGTTCAGATTCTGAACCATGACCCCCGAAGCTGACGACAAACTCGGCCCGCTGACGGATGAGTTTCTGGAGCGAAAACGCAATGGCGAGTATCCGTCACTGACGGAGCTCATTCAGAGGCATGCGGAGCTGGAAATCGAGATCCGAGAGCTGTTTCCAGCCGTGGCCATGATGGAACAGGCGGAACCGTCGGAGCCGGCTCGCGGGGCAATGGTTGCGGTCACCGGCGACGGGCGGGCACTGACACGTCTCGGTGATTTTCGCGTCATTCGGGAAATCGGTCGCGGCGGCATGGGAATCGTCTACGAGGCGATTCAGGAATCACTCGGGCGACACGTTGCACTAAAGCTGCTGCCGTGGCAGTCGATTGCTGACAATCGTCAGGTGAAGCGTTTTCAGCGGGAAGCGAGGATCGCGGCGTCATTGCACCACAGCAACATTGTTCCGGTGTACGGAGTTGGTGAAGCGGACGGTGTGCATTTTCTGGCGATGCAGTTCATTCACGGCCAGAGTCTGGATTCGGTGCTGAGCGAACTGAAGCGACTGAAACCGGGACTGGCTCTCCTGGTCTGACGGCTGGACCGAGGAATATCCGCCGTTGACATGCTTTAGTCCTGACGATCGGTATCTGGCGATCTTCGGCTGGCACAAGTCCGGAAGCTGTCGCGTCGAGATCTGGGACCTGGCAAGCCGATCTCTGGTGTTGCCGGCTGTGCAATCCAGTGCCGAGTGGCATTGCCGGTCGGTGCCGTTCAGCAGTGACAGTCGCCGCGCCGCGTGGATCGGCAACGATCAGTTGATCGTCTTCGACATTGCCACTCGGCGAGTTCTGAAATCGCGACCGCTGAACTACGCGCCTGCATTTGTGAGGTTCTGTCCGTCGGGCTGTCACGTGGCGATTGGCTGGGGCGATGCAGTGGCCGTATTTCGCTGGCAGGAAGATGGCGACATGATGACGCTCGGTCACGCCGGCTTCGTGCAGGACGCGACGTTCAGCAGCGACGGCCGGTTTAGGCGAGCGGCAGAAAAGGATCTACCTGAGCCGAACGCGTTAGCGTCGGGTCATTGCGGATCGGCGCGGGACGCCAACACCCGCGGCTAGCGCCGACGGCTCACCTGCGAATCGTGGCCGGTAACTCCTTATCTGCCGCTCGCCTTCTGGCAACGGCCTGTTTCGATCATGCCGTCCATGTCTGGGACCTGCAGCATCCCACCGCGCCGGTAACTGTCTGCGACGGGCACACAAGCAAGGCTTTGCGAGTGGAATTCAGCCCCGACGATCGCGTCCTGATGTCGAATGCGTGGGACGACACGACACGGCTGTGGAATCCGTGGTCCGGCCGGCAACTGGTGCGAATCGACGGATACGCTTCGCAGTTCAGCGCCGACGGTTCTCGCCTGGCTCTGCAGCAAACCGGAATTCGAGTCGGCCGCTGGAATCTGTCCGATTCTGACTGCTGCCGCGCGTTGAGCTGGAAGACCGGCGACTCCGGCATCTTCGGTGCCGACTTTCATCCGACGGGAAAGCTGCTGCTGCTTTCAACACGCGGCCGGTTGTTGCTGTTTGAAACCGGCGAGTGGAACCGAATCGGCGAGATTCCTCTGCGAAACAGCGGCTTCGGAAGGGCGGCCTTCTCGCCGGACGGTTCGCAGATCGCCGTTCACGACGGCGAAGCAATCCACCTGCTGCGAACAGACGGACTTCAAACGCTGGCCCGGCTCCAGAACCCGGACGCCGAGTCGTATTCCAGGGCGGGCCCGGAGGCAACTACAGCACTTGCGTACAGCGCCGACCAGCGTTTCCTTGCATCAGGGACCGGCGGCGAGCAGGAACTGCTTTACGTCTGGGATCTGGCGGCTGTTCGGCAACAACTGGCGACAGTGGAACTCGACTGGGACGCAACGCCCTTGTCGGCCAGCCCATCACCCGGCATGAGCATTCGTCACGCGCCTTTGCAGTGCCTGTGCCCTGTCGGTAATAGCGTCACACCGGCCCGACACAAACCGTGACCGTACGTCAAGTCATCATTCGCAGTCGTAGTTCAGATGAACGTGCGGCAGGACTGGCCAGGCAGCGCCATACAATCCGCAGGCCGTCCGGCGATCGGTCGCGGAAACGTGGTGCCCGCAGCTGAGCTTTACGCGATCGCGTGCAGCCGCGAGACTACTCCGTCCAATGTCTTCACTCGACTGGTTTTCACTGCGAGGATTTCTGATGGCTGACGTCAAGATTGTGGTTCGGGACAACGGTCCGTTTCTGGTTTCGGGGCCATTCACGCTGGAAGATGCCGACGGAAACACATTCGACTTTGGCGACAAACCGGCGATCGCACTGTGCCGTTGCGGACATTCAGATCGCCGCCCGTTCTGCGACGGAAATCACAAGACCTGCGACTTCAATTCTGCCGAACGAGCCGGCTTGTGATGCCGCCGCCGTCCGCAGTTAGCGGACGTCCGCGATAATCCGCCTTTGTTCGCGTGCGTCCGGAGAAGACTGTCACCGTGTTCCGGGATCGATGCTTCATGACCACTCGCTTGCTGTGCGCCACCATATTCCTTGTGACTTGCTGCAGTTCGGTGTGCAGGATCGGCGGCACTTCTGCGAATGCGGCCGACATTTCACCGGAGGTGACAGACAAGCTGCAGGCCGGGCTTCGCGATCTGCAGACGAAGGTCGATGACCTGCACCAACTGCCTGCACTGCAGACGCCCGACGGCAAACTGTTGATCGCTGACGTCGCCGTCTTCGCCAAGGCCGTTGACTGGATGCTGCGGCACAACGAATTCCCGAAAGACAACTACGCCGAACAGGCCGCCACCGCGATCGAGATCGGCCTGCGCCGAGCAAACGAACTGGCGGACGGTCATCCGTCGTGGCCGCTGAGAACCGGAACCACGATTCGAGGTTACGTCTCACGAATCGACGGGTCTGTGCAGCCATACGCGCTGACGCTGCCTGCCGGAACCGGCCCGCATTCAACCGCACTCTGGCCGCTGCACGTGAAGCTGCACGGCCGGGCCAACGATATGAACGAAGTCAACTTTATCGCTCGCAACGAGGGGCAGCCGCTGCCCGACGGTCAGACGTGGATTCAACTGGACGTCTACGGTCGCGGAAACAACGCGTATCGCTGGGCCGGTGAAGTGGATGTGTTCGAGGCGATCGCTGATGTGAAGCGCCGGTTTCCCGTCGATGACGATCGAGTCACACTGCACGGGTTCTCAATGGGTGGTGCCGGAGCATGGCATCTTGGACTGCATTACCCGGACAAATGGTCATCCGTGGGCCCCGGAGCCGGCTTCGTCGACTTCTACCGCTACCAGAAGCAGACGGAACGCCTTCCGCCATGGCAGCATTCGACACTCGGGATCTACGACGCAATCGACTATGCGGTCAACGCCTTCAATGTCCCGATCTGTACGTACGGCGGTGAAGAGGACTCGCAACTGGTTGCCAGTACCAGCACCGTTGAAGCGGCGCAGAAGGCGGGAGTCGACATCAAGCTGCTCATCGGAGCCGGCATGGGGCACGCGTTTCATCCCGACAGCCTGCGTGAGTTCATGGCGTTCCACGCGACTCACACGGAGTCTGGTCGGCGAAGGGGCAGGAGCCGTCCGCACATTCGCTTCACGACTCGCACGTTGAAGTACAACACGTGCGACTGGCTGACAGTCGAAGAAGTCTTTGCGATTTACGAGCCGACCACCGTGGATGCGAGCCTCAACGATGAAGGCAGTGCCGTCATCACGACGGAGAATGTTGCCGCGATGAGTCTGGACCGTGACATTTCAGAGACGGTCGTTCTGGACGGTCAGTTGCTTCCGTGTCGCGGTGCCGAAAACGGATCCCTGCCGACGGTCACCTTTCGCATGAGCGGCGAGGGCTGGCAGGTGCTGAACCCCGAACAATCGCGGCAGTTTCACGCCAATACGGAAGTTCACAAGCGACACGATCTGCAGGGCCCCATCGATGACGCATTCATGGACGCGTTTGTGTGCGTCAAGGGAACCGGCGAGGCAGCAAATGCCGCTCACAACGAATGGGCCGAGTGGACTCTGAGCCGCTTCGAACGCGAATTCGACAAATGGCTGCGAGGTCGCATTCGCATCGTCAGTGATACGGAGCTGGATGATCGAACCGTTGCCGCGAATCATCTGGTGCTGTTTGGCGACCCCTCATCGAATTCCGTCATCCGGCGCGTGCTGCCGGACCTGCCGATTGACTGGCAGGCCCGCACGATCACTGTCGGCGCACGGACGTTCGACACGGAAAATCACGGCCTGAGCATGATCTTTCCCAACCCGCTGAATCCCGCGAAGTACGTCGTCATCAATTCCGGCCACACGATGCACGAGAAAGACTTTCAGGCCTCCAACGCGTGGCTGTTTCCGCGACTGGGTGACATCGCCGTGCAGCGATTTTCGAAGAATGAAGCCGGTGAATTCGACGAGGAGATCGTTTGGGCAGCAAACTTCGACGGACACTGGAAATTGATCCCGGCCGGCGAATGATGCCGCTGGGCCGCCACGACGCATTCTCGTCAAACCCGCGTCTCACACCGACTGCACGATCGCTGCAACGACTGCGTCCAGTGCCTTCAACAGGTGATCGATTTCTTCATCGGTACCGACTGTGATCCGCAGACCGTCAATCGTGGCACCGTTCGGGCCGGCGTCCGGAAACTGCATGTACCGAACCAGAATCCTGTGCTCTTTCAGCTGACGGTAAATTTCCTGATGCTGCCGCGACGAGTGGCAGGTCCACAGAAAGTTCGTCTGACTGGGAACAACGGTGAACCCCAGCTTCGGGAGTTCCGTCGCCATTCGATGCCGCGTTGCCAGAATCTTCGCCCGGTTTTGAAGCATCCAGTCCTGGTCTTCAATGGCGGCGGTCGCGGCGGCGATGGCCACAGCGTCGCAATTGTAGCTGTCCTTCACCTTGTGCATTCCCGCAATCAGTTCGGGGTCAGCAATCGCGAAGCCGAACCGAATGCCGGCGAGACTGTACGACTTGCTGAGCGTTCTTGTGACCATCATGCGGCGTTCAAAGCGAGCGTCATGCAGCAGGCGACCATCGGGAGGTTCGTCGGCAAAATCCGCGTAGGCCTCATCCAGAATCAGCAGGCCGTCATGCGGAACGATCTGCTGCAACTGGTCCGCAGTCCAGAGTGTACCTGTAGGTGAATTCGGGTTCGGGACAAAGCAGATCTTCGCCGAAGTACGAATGCGCGCGGCATCGGGCGCAGACCAGTTAAACGCCTCATCCAGATTTAACCGAGTGATTCGGCAGCCCTGAATGTGCGCCAGAGCTTCGTACAGCACGTAGCTGGGATACGGATAGGCGATCAGGTCCGTCGTGTCGCAGAAGGACCGAACGATCACCGTAAGATTCTCGTCGCTGCCGTTGGCGGGAAGTATCCAGTCCGGTTCCACGGCGAAAAGATTGGCGGCGGCTTTGCGAAAGCCGGTGGCCAGCGGATCCGGGTAGACGTTAAGCCGCCCTTCAGCCGCTCGCTTGATCGCAGCCACGACCCGGGGCGACGGCGGATACGGATTCTCGTTGGTGTTCAGCTTGATCCAGCCGCTGGTCTGCGGCTGTTCGCCGGACACGTAACCCGACATCTGCTGGATATTAGCACGGAATGGGAGCGGCATCGGGGGCCAGAATTCGGGGTTCAGGGGCGAGAAGTCTGAGTTCACATGTCAGAGTTGGCGGAACAATATCGCGGGAATCGTGTGGGTTTTAGCCGGATCCGCTTAGAATTCTCAGCTTAGGCGGGAAATGGCAGACCGTCGCAGATGGCAGGCGGAGAATTCGCGGATGCAGGAACTGATTGGAAACAACGTCGTCGTTGACGCCGAATCATTGTTTGTGTTCATTGGTCATCTGAGCGAAGTTCGGGACAGAACGCTGGTGCTGACAGACGCGGACGTTCACGACCTGCGGGATTCCAAGACGACGCGCGAACTGTACGTGCTGGATTCGAAGGTGCATGGCATTCGAGCCAACCGCAAGCGAGTTCTGATTCCGCTGAATCAGATCGTCAGCGTGTCGCTGCTGTCCGACGTCGTGCAATAGGCTTCGACGAGGCTGGCGAGCTGGCCTATTCCTTATCCTTCAGCGGTGCGGTGGGGGAGGCGTCGGCATCTTTCGTTTCCGTCAGTTGGCCGACCATTTCGCCCAGATAATTGAAACCCCAGCGCCCGATGAAGATTGCCACCACAATTCCCGCGGCGATGACGGCCAGCCAGATGATCAGAGTGAAGGCTCCCACAGTGCTGCGAGCCTTGTTGCGAACCCACCGCCAGCGCAGCCGTTTCTTCTCGTCACGGTCGGCCTGAATGTACAGCGTCTGCATATCCTGCTTGCGGACGATTTCGGACTTGTGCGCCAACTGATTTTCAATGGCCTTCGTGAATTCCGGAAACGCCGCCAGGGGCTGATAGCTTCCGTCAGCGGAAACCTTGCAGCGGGCTTTTGGAGTCAGCTTGCCGGCAACAATCATCTTCAGCACCCGACCGGTTGACAGTTTGTCGACAACAGTGTGCCTCTGATCGTCTTCATACTGGACGTACCACGTGCGGGAAGCTCGCTTTGTGTTTTCCTTTCCGACGGCTTTCAATCGGGCGCCGCGCTGGTTGAGCGTGTCGCTGCCGATCGCGGTCGCGGCCAGACTGCTGGTCGTGGGCGGGCCCGTGCGTCCGACGGCCGCCATGACGGCTCCGTCGATGAACGACAGTGCATCGTTGTGAATACCCAGCGCGACCAGATCACGAATCAGCTCGCCGCAGTTTTTGTAGCGGTGCGCCGGTTCCTTCATCATCATCTTGTCGATGATCAGATCCAGCTTCTCCGGAATTTCCGAACGCACCTGTCGAGCCGGAATGTACTTGCCGGTTTCCTTGGCAATGATGAGTTCCAGCGTCGTTTCTGCGCCATACGGCAACTTGCCGGTCAGCATGTGATACAGCGTGGCACCCAGTGCGTAGATGTCACTGCGCTGATCGACGGTCTTCGCACTTCGTGCCTGTTCGGGAGCCATGTACAGCGGCGTTCCCAGCCCGGTGCCGCTTTGCGTCATCGAGACATCTTCGTCCAGAACTTTTGCCAGCCCGAAGTCAGCAACCTTCAGGACGCCCTTGCTGGTCAGCAGCAGGTTGTCCGGTTTGATGTCGCGATGAATCATCGTCAGATCGTGAGCATGCTGAAGTGCCTCGGCGCACACGATCGCGATATGCACAGCGTCGCCGATTGGCAGTTTTCCAAGTTCGTTCAGCCATTGCTGAACACTGCTGCCGTCAATGTATTCAATGGCTGCGTAGTGGACCCCTTTGAACGAATCGACTGCGTAGACCTTGACGGCGTTGACGTGGTCCAGCTTCGCCATCGACCGAGCTTCGCGCTTGAAGCGTTCGACGAAGTCTTCCTTCCGGGCAAGTTCTCTGGAAAGCGTCTTCAATGCGACCAGACGGTCGAGGCTGACCTGCTTCGCCAGCCAGACTTCACCCATACCGCCTTTTCCCAGTCGGCGGACCAGTTCGAAGTCACCAACCTGCTTGACTTTCTGACCGGCCGATGGACTGGATTTCTTTGGGTTTTCTGCCACGTTGTTGACTCGCCGACGGACTCACAATGATCAGAGCCGGGAACTGCCTGGACCATTCCGGCGATTCCCTGCAAGACAAACCGCTCATACCACGCATCGGTGCCACTGAACAGGCACGGCTTCCGGCCGCAGCGGCCCGAACTCACCAGGCCAATTTGACTGCTGCAGGATTCTCAGGCAATGGGATTCCAGGCAAATTTGCCGCCCGGTCCGGACACAGAACTTTCTTAATCCAAACAGCTTGCCTCAACTGTGGCAACCCGAAGCCTTCGCTCGGCGGGCGGTTCTCAGCAATCTGACTGCCGAAAGCGACTTTCCGTCAGCCGTTCGAATGCCTCAATGTACTTCTCTGCCGTCTTTTGTACGACATCAGCAGGCAGTTCCGGGGGAGGACTATTCTTGTCCCAGCCGGATTTTTCCAGCCAATCGCGTACAAACTGCTTGTCGAACGACGGCTGCCCGCCCCCCGGCTTCCAGGAATCCTGCGGCCAGAAGCGGGAACTGTCGGGAGTCAGAACTTCATCGATCAGAATCAGCCGATCGTCGAACCACCCGAATTCGAACTTTGTGTCGGCCAGAATGATTCCACGCTGTGCAGCGTAGTCTGCGGCCTGAGAATACACCTGCAGGCTGAGTTCGCGCAGCCGTTCAGCAGTCTCCCGACCGACACCGTCAACCATTTCGTGAAAAGAAATGTTCAGGTCGTGGCCGGATTCCGCTTTCGTT
>CAZHET010000239.1:0-9720 GCA_964531585.1 uncultured Planctomycetaceae bacterium
GAACGCCGGCTGGTGAAGGGCCAGCCGAACATCAGCACCAGCTATCGCGGCCAGTTGCTGACGTTCGCCAGCGAACAGCAAAAGCAGAAATTCCTGGCGACGCCGGAAAAGTACTGGCCGATGCTGGACGGAGCATGTGCGATGACCCTGCTGCAATCCGGCCGACGAACGACCGGAGAACTGCAGTACGCCGCGGTGTTCCGCAACCGAGTCTGGCTGTTTCAAAGCCAGGCTCTGATGCAGGATTTCATTGCGGCACCGGCAGAATTCGCCGATCGCATCCAGTAGCGTTGCGCTGCACCGTACGACGGGACTCCGATCCCGTCGCGCGGAGACAAAGCATCTTCCGGGCCTGAGCAACGACCGGTGGCGCGCCGTGCGGTTCGCCGCCGCACTGCCTATCGCGACAGGAATGCCACGACGGCACCGACGTCGACCACCAGAGTCACGTCGTCGAACGACGGCAGAGCGGTCACGACGGCTCGCAGTTCCGAAGGTTCGAAGTTGATCCAGTCCGTCTGCGGCAGCGTCGAAGATTCCGTGACGCTCTTGTACAGACCCTGAATATTGTGACGCTTGCGAACTGTGATGACGTCGCCGGCGCGAACCATGATACCCGGCTTATTGACCGTCACACCATTCAACTGGAAGTGCCGGTGAACGATGCCCTGCCGAGCCTGCGGACGAGTCAGTGCAAAACCCGCGCGGCGAACGACGTTGTCCAGCCGGCGCTCACAAATCAGCAGTAACTGCTGACCGGTGTTGCCCTTCATGTGGCGAGCTTTGTCGAAGTACCGGTTCAACTGCCGGTCGCGCAGGCCGTAGAAAAATTTGATTTTCTGCTTTTCGGCCAGGCCAATGCCGTAGTTCGTCGGCTTCTTGCGGCGACGATGCATACCCGGCGGAAATTCCTTGCGCTCCAGAGCGCGAATGGATCCGGCCGATTCGTAAACATTTACGCCCAGTCGCCGGTTGACTCGACCCTTTGGTCCCGTGTAACGCCCCATCTGCTTTGCTTCTTTGAAAATCGTGAAGGCTCTGTACCGCGGCAACGCAACTCACGCTGCAGCCGTCACCACTGGTTCGAATCCTGTTGCCGGATGATGCCACCCGAGCGATCCGAAATCGACAGGCACGCCCGCCACGCTCAGTGGCAGGATGCGTACAGAGAAATGCTTTCCTGACCTGCCGGGGAACAACCGCCGCAGGATTTTCCCGCGAACCGCGTTTCCTCGCAAATCAGGAAGTGGCAAAGAGTACCGGCGATCCGCCGGACGATCAACACCGTCAGCCACGCCCACTGGACATTTTCCCCCGGTCGGTCCGTCGATCCCCGGTTTCCTTCGTGCCTTCTTGTGAGACTGCTACCGGCCACGATGGCGGACTGACGTCGCGCCGCTCGCCAACGCGCGGGTGCTTCGTATGCTCAGCGAGCAGCGCGACGTGAGTCCGCTTTCGTCCTGTGCGAATTCGCACTTTGTCGGGCCTCGTCGCCCTTTGCGCCGCCATGCCTGCCGGAATCACGGCAGGCCGCTGAGTTTTCGCAGGACCCATTCGAGCATCAGCAGGACGAAGAACACCAGCAGCAACAGCCAGTGGTCCCACAGAGTTTTTTCCTGCACGACGCTTTCAGTCGCATCTTCCGGGCGGAGCAGGTCGGGCAGGGAAGCAAGCTGCCAGGGTTCCAGCATCTGCCCGCCGCTGAGTGTCGCGATCGATTGCAGCAGTTCGCGGTTGCAACTGATGTCGGCCAGTTCGGTGGAAAGCTGCCGGCGCACCAGAATGTCCGTGCTGATGTCTTCCGTCAGCCGCAGGCGCTCGCTGTCGACGCGCAGCGACACCCGGTACGCTCCCGTCGGCAGCTTTGGTAATCGCCCGGCGAAACGTTCAGGCGAGCCTTCCACCGGCGCGAGCACAATGCGGCGTTCCTGCGGCTGCTCAGTGCTGTCAGCATTCTGACCGTCAGCAGCAGCGGGATGCAGCGGAATGACAACGGCTTCCAGAGTCGCCGACTGCAGTTGTTCGACGACCTGCGGATTCCAGCGCACGGATACGTCGATGTTTTCTGTTTCGTCAATCAGCACATCGGAAAGCGTCATACGCACCTGGTCGTTTCCGGCGGCAGACTTGTTGCGGGTGGCCCAGCGGACAAGCTGTCCCCAGAAGCGGTGATGCCATGTGTCGCCGGCTCTGCGCCGCCAGCGCCATGTGCTGTCGAATCCCATCCAGATGACCTGGCCGAAGCCATAGTACTGATGAATAACGGTTGCCGCCTGATCCGGTGCCAGGCGATCGCCGGCGATCGCCGCCTGAACCCAGACGGTTCCTGCGGGCGACGGTTCGGCGGTGTAGATCCACGGCGGACCGGGAAGTTGCGAAAATTCCACCTGCAGCCCGGCTCCTTCGGACGTCATCTGGAACATTGCCAGGTCATCGGCGAGTGGCGTTGTGTTCAGGAGAAACGTCGACGGCGGAGCGTCCGGAAGAGTTGCCTGAAGTTCTTCCGCCAGCCGCTGCCGAACGGTCGTCACGGGCAGCAAACGATCGAGTACCGGCGTATCGAACTCGTGAGGCATGTATCTTCGTCCGGGGATGACGACCAGAGTCATCGCGTCGTCCGACACGGCCTTTTCGATCGTCGCCCACGCGTCTGCCGGCATGCTCCGCGGATCGACATCTCCCAGCAGCAGCACGTCGGTGTTGGAAAGCTGCTCGGCAAGCTGAGCGTTCGCGGGCAACTGATTCGGCATGAACGTCGTGTTCAGAAGCTGCAGGTAGGGCTGAGTAAACAGCACGGTCGACAGTTCGACTCGCTTGTCGCGTTCCAGCGCGTTCCTGAGATAGCGGAATTCCCAGCGAGCGTCGCCGTCCACCAGCATTACTCGCGTGCGATTGTCGACGACCGAAATGACGAAGCTGCGACTGTTGTTGTCTTCTCGCAGTTCGCCGTCGACCACATCTGTGGCGATACTGAACTCATGCTGACCGACTTCCTGCGGCGGTATGCTGAACTGCACGGGCACCTGGTCACCGGCCACCGTCACCATGCGCTGCTCCACCAGGTCGCCGTCCTTTTCCAGGCGAATGGCAAGTTGCTGCCCTGACATGCCCGCGGCTGCAATCGTGGCATGCACCTGCGCCGCGTCGTCCAGAAACACCGATTGCGGCGCATCGACGGCTGCGATTGAGATATCTCGCGGAGCGTATTTCGAACCGATGGGTACGCTGAAAACCGGCACACCCAGCGTGCCCAGGCGAGCTGCCTCCGTTTCCGGACCGCTTAGCTTTGTCTGCCGACCGTCACTGAACAGCACAATCCCACGAACGCGGCCTTCGCCGTCTTCGCCGACCGCACTTGCCAGCACACTGGCTGCGTCCGTACCGCCGGGGATCAGCTCCTTACGATCAGAATCCAGCAGCGGCTGCAGTTGCTGACTGGTGATCGACTGCTGCTCCATCGCGAATGCGCGCAGATCGACGGGAAGTTCCTGCTGCAGCCGGTCCAGCAGATCGTTGGGTTTCGCCTGCAGCAGCCGACGGACGAATTCGAAGCGGGTCATCGTCCGCAGCTCGTCGAAGATGCCGTCGATATGCGTGCGACGCGTGTTCGCCAGGACCTTGTCAACCGGCGGGCGGCCATCGGACGACGCGGCCCAGTCCGGCTGTTGCCCGTTTTCGAAGGCGGTGATCCACTGTTCGATGAGTGCATCCGTGGCATCACTGCCCAGCATTCCCAGTGCCTGAGCCCACCGCAGCATTTCGGCTTTGCCGGCATGACGATCAGCCGTTTCCATGCTTTCGGAAACGTCAACCGCAACCAGCAGACGCGAACGTTCGTCGGCGTCCCACGTCTTCGTCAGCACCGGCCGCAGCAGTGTGAGCAGCAACGTCAGCAGCACAAGCACTCGCAGCACCAGCAGCGTCCAGCCGACGCTCGCCGACACCAGCCGCCGTTCGTACGTCATCAGCCGCATGCACAGCGCGAAAGCAACGACGATTGCAACACAGGCAGTCACCGTCCACGTCGTCGACTGTGCCCCGGAGAAAATCAGCTTCCAGTTCATGCGGCAGACTGTACAGGAAGCCGTTGCCGGCTGTCAGCGAGGGGCATGCCTACGATTCGCTCTGCCTGCCGCTGACGACCACGTTCGCGGCCGCGTTTTCCTTTTGGCGTTCCTTTTCCAGCAGGTACGCATACAGGCGACGACCCCAGACAAAATACTGGGCGGCGAAGAACGCCACGAGCAGGATGATTGCTCCGCCCATCTGAGCCGCTCCGGGAATCACGACGGCAATCAGACCGAAGAAAGCGACCGTCAGGAACGCGCCCAGCATCAGAGCGAGCGCAACGGTGGGGACTTCCTGTTGGGGCGGTTTGGGTTGGGGAGTGCGAGGCATGAGCGGTAGTACTATGTTTCCAGCAGTTCGCGCAGTGTTTCGTAGCGCACGTCGGTCCCGTCTGCGAGCGACTCACGAATCCTGGCTTCGGTCATCACGAAGCCCAGCATTCCACCCGGTGGTTCGAAAATTACGTGATCCACCAGCAGACACGCCTGTTCGCTGCCGTTGGTCTGTATCAATTGCTTATGCCGCCATGAGCGTGCCGGGCCGTCGACCTGCTCGGCCACGATTTCAAAATCGGCGACTGTGACATAACGGTGCCGCATCCGCTGCTTGAAGCCATACGCCGTGATGCGAAATTCGATCTCGGAGCCCTCTGTCACGATTTCCGGAGCATCCAGAATCTGAAGCTGCAGATCCGGATCGCTGATTAGCGGAAGATTGGCCGGCCGCAGCAGGAACTCCCGCACATGCGACGGCGGGCAGTTGAGAGCCGTCTGAGATTGAAATTCAGGCATCAAAGTTTTTCCACGAGTCGACCACAGTGGTAAATTGTACCGTATCCGAACGCACGGTCCCGCAACAAGGGTTGGCAGAATCTGCCGGTCGTCGCGCGACCCGGGTCGCTCAGGTCGGGAATCGCACGCCAGTCCCGTCGTTGGGGCAAGGCTTGCGTGCCGCGATGCATTTTGTACCCGGCAAGGGCTTGCCGATCCGACGAAATATGGCTGGACGCCGCCTGAATACCTCCATGCGCCTTGCGGCCTCGACGAACGCGGCAAGAGTGACGGGGAATCAACCATGAGCATCGGACTCAACCCAAAACCCGGCTACCAGCGGCGTCAGCAAAGCTTCGCGACCGTTTCCCCCGCAAACGCGAAGCCGGTGAACTGCCCGGTGGTTCGGCCGCCGCAGACTCGGCCCGGTTTCTTCACGGGAGCGCTGACCGCGCGCGAACTGCGCCGCCGGTTCTGGCACATGGCTCCCGGAATCAGCGCGTACGCACTGCACTTCGTCTCGCACCGCGACCCGATCTCACCCACTCTGCAGGGAATTCTGGTTGGGTGCTGCGTCGTGATCGGCCTGAAGATCCTGCTGAGTTTCCGCAGCATTCAACGATCCAATGAAGCGTCCGGAACAGCGGCGGTTGCCGGTTATTCGCTGTCCGTGCTGCTGACCGTGCTGCTGTTTCCCCGACATCTGGAACTCGGCCTGTCGGTGCTGACAATTCTGGCGCTCGGCGACGGATCCGCCACGTTGTTCGGCCTGATGCTGCGGGGGCCAAAACTGCCGTGGAACCGCGACAAGTCGGTCAGCGGCCTGCTGGCATTTATCACGGTCGGCATTCTGTCAACGGCCTGGATGTACCACGGCGAGACGTTAAACGCGGAAGGCATCGACCCTCAGGTTTCGTTTCCGGTCGCCGTTCTGCTGGTGGGGCCAGCCGTCGTTGCTGCCGCGTTTGCGGAGTCCGTCGCCAGCCGCATTAACGACAATATTCGCGTCGGCGCGGTCTCGGCGATCACGCTCGTTGCCACGCACATGCTGTTCGTGTGGTAACAGACTTCTTATGCCAGTTATGTTCGGTCGGCTATGCCAGCCCGAGCCGTTCGCGCTGATAGTCGCCGGACAACACTCGGCTGACCCACTCGGGGTTGTCCAGATACCAGCGCACTGTTTTCTCAATGCCGGAGGCGAAATCCTGCTGCGGCGACCAGCCCAGTTCGGCAGTGATCTTTGAAGCGTCGATCGCATAGCGGCGATCGTGTCCGGGGCGGTCTTTGACATACGTGATCAGCGAACGGCAGGGCGCGTGAGCCAGTCCGGGCTGCAGGCGGTCGACGGTGTCGCAGATCGTGTTCACGATGTTGATGTTGGTTTGTTCGTTGTTGCCGCCGACGTTGTAGCATTCGCCAATGCGGCCGCGGGCCAGAACCGTTTCGATGGCTGCACAGTGGTCTTCCACGTACAGCCAGTCGCGGACATTCAGTCCGTCTCCGTAAACGGGCAGCGGCTTTCCTTCGACAGCATTCAGGATCATCAGCGGGATGAGCTTCTCGGGAAACTGATACGGCCCGTAGTTGTTGCTGCAGTTCGTGATCACCGTCGGCAGGCCGTACGTGTGCAGGTACGCCCGGACGAAGTGATCCGATGCCGCCTTTGATGCGGAATAGGGACTGTTCGGAGCATACGGAGTTTCTTCGGTGAACAGCCCGGTGTCGCCGAGCGATCCGTAGACTTCGTCGGTCGAGACGTGCAGAAACCGAAACACGGACCGGGCCGATTCGTCGAGTGACCCGAAATACCGGCGGACTTCTTCCAGCATCCGGCACGTACCGGTCACATTGGTTTCAACGAAGTCCAGCGGACCGTCGATCGAACGGTCCACGTGCGATTCCGCGGCAAAGTTCACAACGGCGTCGGGGCGGTGAGTTTCCAGCAGCTCCCGAACAAGTCCGCTGTCGCCAATGTCACCAACGACCAGCACGTGCTGAGTCGCTTCGCTGTCAGGCAGCGAATCCAGGTTTCCGGCGTACGTCAGCTTGTCGAGGTTGACGATCTTCTGCCCGCCGCGAGCGATCGCGCGGCGCACGAAGCAGCTTCCGATAAATCCCGCTCCGCCGGTGACCAATAATGTCTGCATCAGGATTCTGTCTGCACAATGTGGTTAGAGACAGGGTGGTTAGAGACAGGGGGATTCAGCTCGCGTCGATCGGCAAATGACGGACGAAAGCCGCCTTGTCCGCAATTCGTATCGGAAAGCAGGAAACCGGGACGTGAAACCCACGAAAATCGAACACACGACTGTCACTTCGCCAGCGATGACACGACCTCACCGCGCGGCAGATGACTACGCACCACACCGATGCGGACAGCATCGGCTGCACGGCGGGTGCCGCGAGCGTCAGCATTCGCGAATTCCGGTCGACTCCTCGCCTTAACAAAGTAAACACACCATGGCCAAAACGGACGTTCTTTACGATGGGCAAATACTGAGCTGGGGATCATTTCGCTGGAAAGCAAGTTCCGGCAAGATCCTGCATCCGTCTCAGGCGGAGAAAGTACCGGGCGAGTCGGCTTTGGTCCACGACTTCCAGTTCAAAAAATACCAGAACATCCGTGACCGCGGTCCGATTCCGGAAGGAACCTACCAGATTCCGTTGAAAGACGGCGGGACGACAACCACGTACAAGACAAAAGGCGGCGATCTGACCTACGACAAGGATCTGGAAATCCAGAACATGGAATGTATCACCACGCCGGATCGAAAAGCCTTCGTGGAATTCAACCACGACTGGGGCAAGAACCGCGTACGGCTGAAGATTGTGAAGTTCGCCAGCAACAAGTCCAAACACCGCTCCGGGTTCTACATTCACGATTCCATCAAGGGATATTCTTCCGGATGCATCGAAGTCGAAACCGGCTTCTTCACGGAACTGCGCAAGGAATCGAAGAAGCAAATGGGAAAAGGAACGCTGAACCTGCTGGTCAAGTACGCGTATGAAGAGACGTACGGCGGCACGTGGATCGCCGGGGCCACGCTGAAAGAACGGGCCTGCACTGCCCCGTAATCTCGCTCTGCCGCAGAACACAAGCCCCACCTATGGCACGGACGAGGAATCACCCGCGCGATCCGCTGGCCGCTGCTGACTCACCAGCGGCCACGCCGCGACGAACGCTGCCAGCAGGGCAACGGTCAGATGGACTTCGTTGGCATGACGCGACAAATTGTGCAGCCGAACAAATTCCTGAGTCCGCGTCTGACCGGGCGGAACAATCAGTTCCTGCAACGGCCGGTAAACCCAGAAGTAGTCCGCGCACATCAGCAGGCAGGACAACAGCAACAGGCTGAAGACCAGAGTGACGCGGTGGCGGAAGTTACCAGGTCCGGTCAGCAGCAGGGCCACGCAGATGACGGCTGCCATTCCATGCACCGCATACCCGAACACGTAGTACTTTGGAAATCGAATGGTGGCCAGTTGATCGCGCACCAGCGAATCGAATTCCGGCGATGTCTGTTCGGCGACGCTGGTGATGACGAACAGCACCGCAGCGCCGATCCACGCGGCCAGCATGATTCGCAGCAGCGCCAGCAGCGCACCCGACACTTGTCCCTGAATTCGCGACATCCACTTGTCCGTTGTCATCGACTCGACTGGTGCTCACTCGTCTGGTGTCATCTGCGCATGCGGCGTCATCACACGATGAGCATCGCGTCGCCGTAGCTGTAGAAACGATAACGTTCGGCGACTGCAATGCGGTAAGCTTCCATAATCAGGTCGTAACCGGCAACTGCGGCAGCCAGAACAATCAATGTCGAACCGGGCAGGTGGAAATTCGTCAGCAACTGAGCGACAACTCGAAATTCGTAGCCGGGCCGAATGAACAGGTCTGTTGTGCCGGACCACGCCGTCAGCAATTTTTCGCCCGTGGAATGCGCGGCGGCAGCTTCCAGAGTTCTCACGCTGGTGGTTCCCACGGCGGTGATTCGACCGGCCGCTGCTTTGGTTGTCAGAATTTCCTCCACCGACTGTTCCGGTACACAGCACCATTCTGAATGCATGTGATGCTCGCTGAGCTTCTCCGCGCTGACCGGCCGGAATGTGCCGATGCCCACATGCAGCGTGACCCGACTTTGGAAGATGCCGCGGCGATCACACGCAGCCAGCAGTTCGTTCGTGAAGTGCAGTCCTGCTGTCGGAGCCGCGATGGCTCCCGGCTGCGTGGCGAAAATCGTCTGATAGCGTTCATTGTCCTCGTCACCGGCAACGCTGCGACCGATGTACGGCGGCAGCGGCAGAGTTCCGAACGTCTGCAACACATCATGCGCTGGTTCCGCTGAGTCTGGTGTGACGATCCAGGTGCCGTCGTCGACGCGTTCGTCCAGAGTAACCTGCAGTGTGGTTTCGACGCCGCGCGAGGTGCCGGCCGCTTCGATCGTCAGTGACTCACCGGGCTGCAGCTTTCCGCGAGTCTGCCCGGTGATTCGCCATCGCATGTCCGGCAGAGCCTCCAGAAACAGGCCTTCCCAGCGTCCACCGGTGGAAGTCCGGAATCCGAACAAACGCGCTGGCAGCACTTTCGTGTCGTTAAACACCAGCCGGTCCCCCGGCTGCAGCAGCTCCGGAAGGTCCTTCACGCCGTGATGCGAAATCTGCTGAGTCCGTGCATCCACCAGCATCAGCCGCGAATCATCCCGACGAGCGGCGGGACGGGAAGCGATCAGGTGTTCGGGCAGGCTGTACTGCCAGGCGGAGATATCATCCAGATCAGGCACGGACGTTGGCTGGCATGTTTAAGAGTCTGACTCAGCATGATGCTCGCACGGTGCAAGCAGCGTTGCAGGAACGACCGCAGAGTATCAGCCCGCGAGCCATT
>CAZHET010000240.1:0-9679 GCA_964531585.1 uncultured Planctomycetaceae bacterium
CTTACAGCCAAAGATCACTCAGTGATTTTCCCGTCGCAGATTTCAAAACCGGGACAGGCACCCTGAGCGCGCTGGAAATTGCAGGTGTGTCTCGTGTCTGACGGGAGCCAGTCCCGGTTGTGAAACCACTACTATTGAGAATCCGAATCCGCCAAACGATTTCGCATCGCCTCGAATGTATCACGCGGGAACGCGAAGGTCGCGCCGCCGATTTGTGTCGCGCCGTCATTCACCGCTCTGTCGCCCCACGGGATGTTGTGGAACCCAGTCCCGGCTGGCACGATCACCCAGGAAACTTTGTCATCAGAGATTCGTTGGGCACCGGGAATGAGCGTTTCGATATGCCTGGGCCAACCAGTGCTGATGTAGACCTCGTCGTCACGAATCCCGTTGCTTGCCATCCATTCACGAACACTCAGCAGATCCTGACCCCAGTTGACGCTGCTGTGACGCAGATGAGCAGGCCCGTTTTCCGGTCCGCCAGACAGTTCGTTGAAGTACGCCAGTTGGTGCGGATAGACGCTCAGCGTGGACAGCAGGTTCGCTGACAGGGCTGCAACGAGCGTGATTTGAGCAAGCCGCACCATCCCGAAGGCTTTTCATGTGGAGAGCGACGGTTGATAACTTAATGGCATCCTGTCCGGATGGCCGGATGGCCGGATGTCCGTAGGAGTGCTCACGGACTCTTTCGCAGAGTAGCAACTGCGGCAGACTCGTCAAGAGACGGGCGGGAAATTCCGGAAGATTTGTCCACGGTAGATTCTGACGCTGGAAGTCACGCGAAAACGCAAATAGCAGCACCGCGAAGTCGACCGGAACGGACCGTCCGCATTCGCAGCTGCATTCAATGCCGATCAGGCTGTTCAGCTTCGATGGCCTTTGGCAGCAGGCCAGCAAACGTCGCGGCGATGAAAACAAACAGGAAACCCATTGATGGCAGTGCGTAGCGAAAGTGAACGTTCATCGCGAGCTGCGAGCTGACCAGGGCAATCAATGCGATCGGCGGCAGCAGCACTGCTGCCAGATCAGACGCTGGCAACGCGGGAGGCGATCGATCGGCAGGCTTGCGCCGGCACCAGGCCACCAGAATCGTCAACATGGCAATGACAAACAGAAGCTGTGTTCCGTGTGGCGTCTTGACGCAGAATCCGTAAAGGTAGTAGTACCACCATCCGCCAGGTTTCCATTCGCCGTGAAGATAAGACTGCCAGGGCTTTTCAAAATCGCTTTTCTGCATGTCGATACCTTCCACGTAGGGAAAAGGCAGCGGCACCGGGATACGTCCGAGAACGGAATCCCGAAATCGATTTCCGACCTGTCCCGTCGTATCCGCGCCGTTGAGTGTCCTGCTGACAAATCGAAATTCGCGCAAAGGAGTGAGTGTTCCATCGAAGCCGTAAATCAAATTCAGCAGGTAGACAGAGATCAGCAGAATCATCGCCATTTGACCTGACTGAATCCGCAACGCCGGATATGACTCACTGGACTGCCGAAGGTCTCGCCCGCGGCCGAACCTCCAACAGCACAGCCAGATTGCCGGCCACAATGCGTACAGCAGGAGCCAGCTCGTCTTGGTCATCTGTGCCGTTCCGAGCAGGATGCCTGCGACAACCGCCCGCTGCCAGTTCGGTCGTCGGAGCCATCTCCAGAATCCATAGCCGGCAGCAACGCCGAGCGCCGCCGCCGCGCAGTCCGTCATGATGAGTTCACCGTGGGCCAGGATGTTTGGATCGAAGCACCACAGGAACAGCGCGATCAGTCCTGCCGTCGGCCGACCAGTTAATTCACCGGCCCACAGAAAGCAGAAAACTCCGCCAGCCAGGCTGAATGGAATGCAGGCCCAGCGCGCGATGGTGATCAGCCAGAAAGTCCGTTCACCGTTCGCAGCGGCAAAGTCGTTGCCGACATCAAAGCCTGGCCGGTTGCCGATTCCGGGTTTGAGCTTGCTCCAGTCGCTTTCGTAGCCAGCGGCGATGACAGGCAGAGCCGCCACCATTCTGACCAGCGGTGGATTCACACGAAACAACTGATAACTGCCGAGTTCCCAGTGGCTGAGTCCGGCGACGAGCGACTGCGGTTCCTGAGCCGTCGGCGAGTGCTTTGTCGCGGACCAGGCAAGCAATCCGGCATGAATCACCAGCAACGTTGCCGCCGCGAGATGATCACACCGCAAGGGCCTGCATGATCTAAACAACATCCCATCGATCCTGCTCGCAGAAATGCGTGGCGAGTCGGCACCTGCAACAATCCTGCCTCGCTGCCGGGCGAAGCTTTTCATTGGCCTAACAAGTTGATTCTGACGTCTCCTGACCGTGAAGTCGATCTTCGAGTCAGGGCCGGAAGCGACCCAAGGCGAGCGGCAGATGAGAAGCTAGCTGTGCGATGGCGTTCCAAGGCCGTCTGGGCGGTGGCGACGGCCTTGGAGCGCCATCGTACGAAACGCCGCCGGGTACGGTTCAAGGGCCGAGTCTCGCTTCGCTGCGTTTTGCACTTGATCTTGATCCGCATCTGCCACACGTCCTACGCTCCACCGCGTCCGACGAGCCGGTTTCAAGGATGAGATCGCCCAGATGCTGTTCAATTCCGTCGACTTTGCCGTCTTCCTGCCGGTCGTCTTCTTTCTGTACTGGTCGCCGCTGCGACGGCACCTGTGGCTGCAGAATCTGTTCGTGACCGCTGCCAGCTACCTGTTCTACGGCTGGTGGGACTACCGGTTTCTGGCATTGATTCTCTTCAGTACGCTCGTCGACTACGCAGTCGGACTCGCGCTGGCCTCAACCGAGCCGCCTCGTCGCCGAAAACTGCTGCTGTGGACCAGCATCGGTGTGAATCTCGGACTGCTGGGTTTCTTCAAGTACTTTAACTTCTTCGTTGATTCGTTCGCCGGAGCATTCTCCTTCTTCGGCCGCGAAATCACGGCTCCGTCGCTGAGCGTGGTGCTGCCCGTCGGCATCAGTTTCTACACCCTGCAGACGCTCAGCTACACGATCGATGTGTACCGCCGCCGACTGGAACCGACGCGCGACTTCCTGGCGTTCTCGGCGTTCGTCAGCTTTTTTCCGCAGCTCGTTGCCGGACCGATCGAACGTGCCACCCACCTGCTGCCTCAGTTCGCCCGGCCGCGGGTGTTTGAATACGCCACCGCCGTCGACGGCCTGCGGCAAATGCTGTGGGGCCTGTTCACAAAAGTCGTGGTCGCCGACAACTGCGCGGTCTGTGCCAACGCGATCTTCAAGAACTCGGACAGCTATTCGGGAAGTACGCTGATCGCGGGAGCACTGTTCTTCAGCTTCCAGGTCTACGGTGACTTCGCTGGCTACTCGAACATCGCCATCGGAGCAGCAAAGCTGTTCGGTTTCGACCTGATGCGTAACTTTGCGTACCCCTACTTTTCGCGAGATATCGCGGAGTTCTGGCGGCGCTGGCATATTTCGCTGTCCACGTGGTTCCGCGATTACCTCTACATCCCGCTGGGAGGCAGTCGCGGGGGAGCCTGGCAAAGCATTCGCAACGTGTTCGCCGTCTTTTTAATCAGCGGCCTGTGGCACGGCGCGAACTGGACGTTTCTTGCCTGGGGAGCACTCAACGCGGTCTACTTCCTGCCACTGCTGCTGCTGAACAGAAATCGAAGCCACACCGACACCGTCGCCGCCGGAAAGTCTTGGCCCTCAATCCGCGACATCGCAGCAATCGGGCTGACGTTCAGCCTGACGACGTTTGCCTGGATTTTCTTTCGAGCTGAATCGATCGGCCACGCAGTGCGCTACATCAGCGGGATCTTCTCGACGTCACTTTTCCTCCGCCCGGAAGTCTTCCCGCTCGACGTCGTGGCAGTGACCACGCTGTTCATCCTGCTCGAATGGCGAGGCCGCGAACAGCCCTACGCGATTGCCGAACTGGGGTTGGAGTGGCCGAGACCCGCACGCTGGGCAATGTACTACGGTCTGTGCATCGCCATCACCGCCATGGCGGGCGAACAGCAGCAGTTCATCTATTTTCAGTTTTAGGTTCGTTAGGTTCGCACCTTCGTCGATCCCATGCACGACGCCACCCAGCACCAGCACGCCCGCCAAAACGCCGAAATCACCCGTTTCACACGCGGTGCAGCGACCTTCTTCTTCGCACCGCTGATCGTATGGCTGCCGTTCGGCCTGCTGTTTCACCAGCAGCTTTTGGAACACAGCAAAGGGCCCAGCGTCGCAACGCAGATCGTGCAGTCCTTCCAAAACGCCGGACGAACCGACTTCGAACTGCTGATGCTGGGTAATTCGCGCATCTATCGAGGTCTTAATCCGGATCGGTTTTCGGTCCCGGCCTACAACTTTTCGCACGACGACGATTCATACAACCAGATGTACTACAAACTGAAGTGGCTTGACGATCAGGGAAAAACGTTCAGCAAAGTGATCATAGGAGTCGACTTCTTCCAGTTCAGCTTCGTGGCTGACGGAAGGAACTACGTCTACGCAAAATTGTTTGACGAAGCGTACGCCGCTGACTTCCCGGCGCTGCCGTTCTGGCACAAGCGACGCTGGGTGCGTCCGGGCCTGTTCAAAGGCCTGAACCCGAAGCACCTGTTCGCCTCACCGGAAGGACGCCCGTTCTTCAAGTCCAACGGCCAGTACATCATGCCAGGCACGGCCTCACCAACGGACACTGTGGCTCGCAGCACCGAACGTTTGCCGCTCCAGGTCGGGTACTTCGAGAAAATCCTGCAGCACTGCCAGGAACGCAACATCACGGTCTTCCTGTGCCTGCTGCCAATCCGCCCGGAAGAGCAGCGCGGCTACGACCCGGAACGCCTGGACGAGTTCATGGCGTTTCTGCGACAGTACGAAGACCGCGATACGTTTATCGTCGACTGCACGTACGACCCCGGCTACTCGATGACCGACTACACAGACATCACCCACCTGAATGAACAGGCGGCGGATCGGTTTTCGAAGCAACTGGACGGCCTGATCCGGGAAACACTTCAGCAGCGCAATCCCACCTGGGACATCGCCTCCGAGCCACAGTTCGGAAGCACGGTGCCCGTGAGGACCACAGAATTCGACAGTGAGGCAGAACCGCGACCCGTCGTAAAGTGAATTCCGGTCGCGGGCCTGCGGCTCTGCACCCGCCTCAGCACGGGCTGGTTGGTTTCGGTATTGCTCCGCAGCGCCGAAAAGCAATATCCTTGACGCGGCGTTCTATCCGGAAGGAAGTGCCGCGGCGGGTTTGTGGCTTCACGGCACACGGGCTGCTGCCCCGTCGTGTGACCATCCGTCGCCGGGTCCCGGCAAGACCACAGCAGCAGTTTTCAAACGCGTTAAGACGACACTCGCACGTACCACATGACACGACCAGCAGGCAGGAAGTGACGAAGGGCAACAACATAGTGCCCGGCAGCATTCGTTTACAGGAATTGTGGAAGTGCGGCCCCAGCGGCGAATGGACACCGCTGCCCAGGGACTCAGGCCACTGAATGCCACCGGAACGGACCGTTGGCAAGAGCCCGGCAACAACTCACGTTGTTCCCCGGAATGAAAACATGGACGTGCAGTACAACAACGATAATGCGACACGCGAAACGGTGGTTGTCCACGCAGCCTACCCGCTGTGGCGCAAGCACATTCTGATCGCCATCGCGCGCGCGAAGGAACTGCAGGATCAGGGCCACAAAGTACTGCTCAGCCACTGCGACAGCCGCGCGGGAACATGCGCCGTCAACTACGCCGGCAGCCCGGCGACGTGCCACATCTGCCGTTCCTGTGTCAGGCAATCCGCTGCAGAAGCAGGCCTGACGACGGTACCTCTGAAAACGCCCGGCCTCGCGGACGACGTAAGCTCGACGCCGACATTCAGCGAACTGCGCAGTCTGGCGGAAGGCGTGCAAAGCGCCATCACGTCCACGTTCCGTCAGTTGCCCGGCGACAGCTCAAAGAACCCGGTGATTCAGGCCATCAAGAAGCGCTACTTCCGCACAACACTGGGACTGCTCACATCGATGAAGGCTCTGCTGGACAGGGTGCAGCCTGATCGGGTTGAAGTCTTTAATGGCCGGCAGGCCTGTTCGCGATTTTGTCTGATTGCAGCACGCTCCCGAAATCTGCCTTTCAACACACTGGAAGTGACTTCACGGCAGAAACCCATCATTTTCGCCGGGCACACGGCCCATGATCGTCGGCGAATTCAGGAACGCATCCTGAAGCATCCCGCGAATTTTGAAGTTGCCGAGAAATACTATTCCAATCTGCGAAAGCCCGCAGCAAACAAGTATGCCAAAAAGCATGCTGCGGCCTTTGCACCGCCCGGCGCGGACGGGTTTCAAAAGAAGGTCGCCGTTTTTCTCAGCAGTCAGGACGAATTCGAGTCACTCGGTCGCGAATGGAGATCCCCGTTCCCGGACTACGCGACGGTCATTGAGCAGGCCTGTACCGCATACCCGGACTTTCTGTTCTGTATTCGATTTCATCCGAATCAGGCTGACATGGCCAGCGACATCACGACGCCGTTTCAATCCATCGGACGGATGCCGAATACGGTCATCTACCAGCCGACGGATACCGCAAACACATACACGCTGATGGAATGGAGCGACGTGGTTGTCACGTTCGGCTCCACGGTCACTGTCGAAGCGTGCTGGATGCGAAAGCCGGCAATCATGCTGGGACCTTCATTCTTCGACCAGCTTGACGTTTCCTACAATCCGCAGACGATTGAGGAGTTCCTGAAGCTTCTCGGTGCCGAGCTGACAGCGAAAGATCCGCAAAACGCCGCTCGTGTCGCTGGCTACCAGCAGTTCGATTTCGATGCGATGCGGTATCTCGACCACAATGGCCGCACGATCGTGCCCCGAGGAATCCGGATCTCGCGACCGTGGCTGAGCCGGATCGCCCGGTCCTGTGACAATGTCTTTTGCCGCGTCATCAAAGCCGGAGCGAGAATATCAACGAAGTACCGCCGGAAGGCGGCCTGAACGGCCGGAATGTTCCGATTGCCGCAAATTCGGCACAGTGTTAGACTTCAGGCCGCAATTCTGCCACGGATGGCGGCGCGCGTTGTGCAGGGAGGATTTACGTGAAAGTAGTCATACTGGCCGGCGGACTCGGCACTCGACTGCAGGAAGAAACAACGTCACGCCCGAAACCGATGGTGGAGATCGGCGGACGTCCAATCCTGTGGCATATCATGAAGCACTTTGCCCACTTCGGCAAAGACGACTTCTATGTCGCCTGCGGATATATGGGCGACTTCATCAAAAGCTACTTTCTGGATCAGTACAATCTGTCAGGTGACCTGAAGATTGACTTCCGCCGCGGCGTGGTCCATCGCGCAGAAACCGAAGTGGCAACCTGGTCGGTCAGCCTGATCGATACCGGACTGCATACAATGACCGGCGGTCGTCTCCTGCGCCTGCAGCCGGAACTTGAAGACGGCACTTTTCTGCTGACATACGGCGACGGTGTCAGCGATGTGAATATTGACCAGTTACTGGCCTTCCATCGCTCTCATGGCAGAATTGCCACCGTCACCGCCGTCCGACCGCCTGCACGCTTTGGCGGACTGGTGATGGACGGTGAACTCGTGCGCCGATTCACCGAAAAGCCCGTGTCCGGCGAAGGCTGGATCAATGGAGGTTTTCTGGTCTTTGAACCGCAGATCTTTCAATACCTGAAGTCCGACGCCTGCAGTCTGGAAGCCAACGCAATGGAGCAGGTTGCCGCAGACGGCCAGCTGGCGGCCTACCGCCATGATGGCTTCTGGCAGTGTATGGATACGCTGCGCGACAAGAATTATCTGGAACGCCTGTGGGCTTCCGGTGAGGCTCCCTGGTGCACATGGCACGATGATGTCCAGGACCAACGTCTGCGGCTGATGCCAGCTCAGCGAGCGGCCGCTTAGAGGACAAGACCGGCGAGAACCTGCAACGAGTCGATTCGGATTCCCATGGACCATACATCAAATTCACTTTTTTGGCGGGACCGCCGCGTCCTCGTGACCGGAGCCACCGGACTTGTCGGTGGTTGGCTCGTCAAGCGCCTGCTGGACGCGCAGGCCGACGTCGTCTGCCTGATCCGCGACTGGACGCCCGGCGCGCAGCTCATCCAGAGCGGCTGCGCAGCGCGCGTCACCGTTGTGCGCGGGGACATCTGTGATCAGGACTGTCTGGAACGAACGCTGGGCGAATACGAAATCCAAACCGTCATGCATCTGGCGGCTCAGACGATCGTCGGAATCGCCAATCGCAACCCGGTTTCCACGTTCGAGTCAAATATCGGCGGAACATGGAAGGTGCTGGAAGCCTGTCGACGCAGTCCCCTCGTCAAGGAAATCGTGCTGGCTTCGTCTGACAAGGCCTATGGCGACGCCGAGGTGCTTCCCTACACCGAACACACACCGCTGGCAGGAATGCATCCTTACGACGTCAGCAAATCCTGCGGAGATCTGATCGCACAGACTTATGCCAACACGTACGGGTCGCCGGTCTGCGTAACCCGCTGCGGAAACTTCTACGGTGGCGGCGATCTCAACTGGAACAGAATCATTCCCGGCACAATCCGAAGCATCCTGCGCGGCGAGGCTCCTGTGATCCGTTCGGACGGCTCATTCGTCCGGGACTATTTTTACGTTGAGGACGGAGCCGCAGCGTATATGCACCTGGCCGAACAAATGGCACAGCATCCGGAAATCCATGGACAGGCATTCAACCTGTCCACGGAAATACAAATGTCGGTACTTCAGGTCGTGAACCGCATCCTGGGATTGATGGATTGTCGGATCAGCCCGACCGTATTGGGAGAAGCGAGCAATGAGATCAAACACCAGTATTTGGACGCCTCAAAGGCAAGGGAAGTGCTTGGCTGGCGACCGCTGTTTTCATTCGATCAGGGATTGATCAGGACAATTCAATGGTACTCTCAGTTTCTGCGCCAGACGGACCAACCACTTCAATCTGCTGTCGGTCATGTGGCCAGGGCAGCCTGATTCCGGTTCTGTCGCTGGGCCACACGCCGCTCGCCAACGCTTTGCTGACAGAAGAACAGCTCGATCAGGACGAAGCACGATGGCCCCTTGACCTGGTTCGTTGCGCTTCATGCTCCCTGGTGCAAATCACCGAAACGGTTCCGCCCGAGTTTCTGTTCAGTGACTATCCCTATTTCTCGTCGTTCTCAGACACAATGGTGGCTCACGCGCGACGCATCGCAGAACGGTTGGTCAGTGAACGGAAGTTGACCGGTAACAGCCTGGCAATTGAAGTCGCCAGCAACGACGGGTATCTCCTGCAATGGTATCATCAGGCCGGAATACCGGTACTGGGCATTGAACCCGCGCAGAACGTCGCCGAGGTCGCCATCCGCGACAGGGGCGTACCAACGCTTTCGGAGTTCTTCGGCCGCGATGTTGCCGTGCGGCTGGCGTCGGATGGCCGGCTGGCTGACGTCATCCATGCCAATAACGTCCTGGCACACGTTGCCGACCTGAATGGAGTTGTCGCCGGCTTCGCCACTTTGCTGAAGCCGGACGGACGTGTCGTCGTGGAAGCTCCGTACCTCGGTGAACTCATTCGTCACGCGGAATTCGACACCATCTACCACGAGCACTTGTGCTACTTCTCGCTGACCGCTTTGACTCGCCTGTTTGAGCGACACGCGCTGGATATTGTCGACGTCGAGCAGCTTGATATCCACGGCGG
>CAZHET010000241.1:0-3249 GCA_964531585.1 uncultured Planctomycetaceae bacterium
GTTCGTGTTGAATGCCTGAATGACCCAGTCGCGATACGGCCAGACTCCCTGGTAGTCGTCTTCGTGCAGACCAAACGTGTCGGCATAGCGAGCCGCGTCGAGCCAGAACCGCGCCATGTGCTCACCATAGTTCGGCGATGTCAGCAAACGGTCGACGAGTCGTTCGTACGCATCGTCCGCGGTGTCGGACAGAAACGCGTCGACCTCTTCGATCGTCGGAGGGAGCCCGGTGAGATCCAGGGTCAGTCGGCGAATGAGCGTGACGCGATCAGCCTCAGGCATCGGCTTCAGGCCGTGAGCGTCAAGTTCTGCAAGAACGAAGTCATCCAGTGCGTCGCGCCGCCAGTCAGGATCCGACACCACCGGCACTTCCGGACGGCTGATCGGAACGAACGACCAGTGCGTTTTGTATTCCGCACCTGATGACACCCACTGCCGCAACGTGTCAACTTCCGCGGCGGTCAGGACCTTCCGCGAGTCTGGCGGCGGCATTCGTTCATCGGCATTCGTCGACGTGATGCGGGCAATCACGGAGCTTGCGTCCGGCTGCCCCGGTACGAGCGCACCGCTTTCCAGTGCCGATTCAGGCACATCCAGCCGCAGGTCCGCCTGCCGTGATTCTTCATCGGGGCCGTGACACGCGAAACAGTTGCGGGACAGGATCGGACGGACGTCGCGAAGAAAGTCGACCCGTCGATCCTGTGCGCGGACCGACATCGATGATGTCAGTGTCAGTGCAGCAACCAAACAGAAAATTTGAGCAGTTCGCATCTGTGGATCCAGCACCTGGGAACGTGACGAGCGCACGGGCCGGTCAGACGTTTGGTAAGAATCGCGCCGTCAATGCGTCGTTCTGTATTTCGTTTCGCCGTGTATCAACTCAATCCGCGGACGTCGCGTGCCCCGCCGCCGCGAATCCGGAAACGCACTCGATCAGTTTTCTCTCAACGTCACGAGTTCTTCATCCGGAAATGTCTCGAGCGTCAGATCTCTGAACTGCACTTCCTGCGGGACCGTGTTGGAGTGCAGTTGCAGGCCGATCGGCCCTTCCAGAATCCGCTCCGGCTCCGGGTCACGCCAGTCAGCAATCAGATGGCCGTTCAGCACGTGTCGAATGCGATTTCCCTGAGCAAGAATTTCCATGTGATTCCAGCCGTGCTGCTCACCGTATTTGCTCGCCAGGGCTGCGTTCTCCACTCCCATCCACTGCCGCCCGAAAAGGTCATAGATACCGTAGCCGGATGGAAACATGGTCAGGTGGCCCGCGTAGGTGTAAGGATCGCCGTGCTCGGGTGCCACGCGACCCCAGTGCGCGATTCCCGAATGCATTTCCGACTCGGCCAAACGGAAATCAAAGATCAACCGGAAGTCGGTAAACTTACGCTCCGTCAGCAGGTATGTACTGACGGGAACGTCAACGTCATTGCGTCCGATGATCACACCATCTTTCACGGACCAGTACTGATCGTGTCCCTGCCAGCCGGTCAGGTCCTTGCCGTTGAACAGCCGGATTGTTTCGCGCTGACCGGTTCGAGGCGGAATGTCCGGCGTGTCGGGCTGCGGGGAAACCGTCAGCAGGCGTTCTTCCGGAAACGTTTCGAGAACCAGATCTCGGAACCGCACTTCCTGCGGCACCGTGTTCGAATGGAGCTGCAGTCCGATGGGAGCTTCGCGGATGCGGTCGGGCAGCGGGTCACGCCAGTCGGCGATCAGGCGACCATTCAGCACATGGCGAATGCGATTTCCCTGGGCCAGAATCTCCATGTAATTCCAGCCATGCTGTTGGCCGTATTTCGCACCTAGAGCATGGTTATCGACACCAAGCGACTTGCGCCCGAACAGGTCATAGAAGCCGTAGCCGGACGGAAACATGACCAGATGACCGGCGTAGGTATGCGGGTCGCCGTGATCCGGAGCAACTCGCCCCCACAATGCGATCCCGGAATGCATCTCGGATTCTGCAAGCTGAAAGCGGAAGATCAGTCGGAAATCGCTGAACGAACGCTTCGTCAGCAGGTACGTGCTGACGGGGACTTCATCTTCGTTTCGTCCAACGATGATGCCGTTCTTCGCGGCCCAATACTTGTCGTGACCGACCCAGCCTGTGAGGTCGCTGCCATTGAACAGATTGATCGTTTCACGAACACCGACTCGCGGTGCAACCTGCGGAACCTCCGCCGGCACGGGGTTGTCGGCACTTGCAACCGTCGATAGCACACCGGACAATAGACTGGCGATCGTCAGCCAGCGAGCGTTACGACACAATTCAGTATTCATAATGCCTCTCCACGTTACAGGTGCATTGATCGTTGCCGTTCGCCGGTGAAAAATCAACTGTGGCCAGGAAGTCAGGGGGAAGCTGTCTCGCCGGAAACGCCGGGGCAGAATCGGCCGTCCGTGAAATTCCGCCGCACTATGACCGAAGGAGTCCTGGCGTGAAATCAGCCACGTTCATCATCACCTTTGCGCTCGCGATGCCTGCCGTCGCGCCGTTAGGCGTCGTGACAGCGGCGTTCGCAGACGACGAGCCGTCGAGCGCACGAACCGATCGCCGCATCAGCTTCGTCGACGACGTGCAGCCGATTTTCGCAGCACGATGCGTGAGCTGTCATGGACCGCAGAGGCAGTCGAGTTCCTTCCGACTGGATAACCGCGAGATCGCACTCGAAGGAGGCGACATCGGTTCTGCGATCGTGTCGGGCAGGAGCGCCGAGAGTCTGCTGATCGATTACGTCTCAGGAATATACGAAGACGTGCGGATGCCGCCGTCCGGTGACCTGCTGACGCCCGAACAGGTTTCCATTCTGCGAAACTGGATCGATCAGGGAGCTGACTGGCCTGCTGCGGCATCTGTGGAAATCATCGATCCGCTCGACCACTGGGCGTATCAGCCGCTGACGAAACCCGCGCTGCCGGCGACACAGAATTCCAACTGGGTTCGCACTCCGGTCGACATGTTCATTCTGGCCAGGCTGGAACAGAGCGGCTTGACTCCGTCCGCCGCTGCGGACAAACGAACGCTGCTGCGGCGCTTGTCCTACGATCTGACTGGTCTGCCGCCAACGGCTGAACAAACCGCCGCGTTTCTCGCCGACGATCGTGAGTCAGCCTATGAAGACGCCGTCGACCGACTGCTGGCGAGTCCCCATTATGGTGAACGCTGGGCGCGGCACTGGATGGACGTCGTCCATTTCGCTGAATCGCACGGTCATGACCAGGACCGTCCCCGGCCGCATGCATGGCCCTATC
>CAZHET010000241.1:3259-9661 GCA_964531585.1 uncultured Planctomycetaceae bacterium
ATTCGGTCATTCAATAACGACAAACCGTATGATCGGTTCCTGAGCGAACAATTGGCCGGCGACGTGTTGTTCCCGGGTGATCCGCAGGCACTTGTGGCGACCGGATTTCTGGCGGCCGGACCGTGGGATGAAAGCTCGCTGCAGAGCATTCAGGAAGATTCGATCGATCGCGAAATCGGTCGCTACCTTGATCGCGACGACATTGTCACAACGGTGATGTCAACCTTCGCCAGCACGACCGTGCATTGTGCCCGGTGTCACGATCACAAGTTCGATCCGATCAGTCAGGAAGATTACTACGGCCTGCAGGCGGTGTTCAGCGGAATCGACAAAGCAGCGCGGCCGTACGACGCCGACCCGGCAGTCCATGCGCGTCGAGCCGAACTGCATGAACGAAAGGCGCGGCTTTCCCACCAGCTCACCGAACACGATCCCGCACTGCTGGATGCGGTCGTGCAGGCTGACGTCGCGCAATGGGAAAGGGTGATTTCGGAAGTCGCCGAAAGCTGGCAGCCGCTGCAGGTCACCGAGGCAAGGTCCTCAGCCGGAGCAAGTCTGCGAACGCTGGACGACGGATCTGTGCTCGCGGAAGGCGCTCGTCCTGACATGGATGTCTACCACGTCGAAGGCCGCAGCGATCGGAAGACGATCACGGCCATCCGAGTCGATCTGCTGGCTGACGAAAGTCTTCCGGCGAACGGTCCCGGTCGCCACGACAACGGTAATCTGCATCTGAACGAACTTGTCGCGCGGGCCATCATTCCGGCTCAACCGCCCGCGGTCGCGGCCGGAACGAATGCGTCATCCCCCGCGGTGATACCGGCGGGCGGTGCTGAAGAATACGAAGTGCGTCTTGAACTGCAGTCTCCGCGGGCGACCTTCAATCAGGACGGCTGGTCCGTCGACCGCGCCATCGACGGTGATCCAAATACCGGCTGGGGCATCTTCCCGCAGGTCGGCCGGTCGCATCACGCGACGTTCACGCTGAAGAAGCCGCTGACTGTGTCGAGCGACATGAAATTCCGTTTCGAGCTGCATCAGATTCACGGACGAGGGCACCTGATCGGCAGGCTGCGAATTTCGATGACCAGCCGCCCCGAGCTTTCCGAAGACGAACTGCTTCCTGCGCACCTTTCGGAAATTCTCGCTGTGGCCACCGAGCAGCGCAGTGATGAGCAGCGCCGGCAACTGGCAGCTCACGTTATCGAACGCAACATCGATTGCGAGCTGGCAGAACTGCCGCCACAGCAGTTCGTCTACTGCGGAACACCGACGTTTGAGGCTGAGGGTTCGTTTCGGCCAGCGACTTCGCCTCGCGCCGTTCATGTCCTGCATCGTGGCAACATCAGCGAACCGCGAGCCCCCGCCACTCCCGGCGCTCTGGCGTGTGTGTCAGACATGACGCGTGAATTTTCAATCGACAACCCACACGACGAAGGCCTGCGGCGAGCAGAACTGGCTCGCTGGCTGAGCGATCCGCGCTGCGGGCTGACCTGGCGATCAATCGCCAACCGCGTGTGGCATTACCATTTCGGCAACGGCCTGGTCGATACTCCCAATGACTTCGGCCACATGGGTTCCACGCCCACTCATCCCGAACTGCTCGACTGGCTGGCGATCACACTGCAGGAAAACGGTGGTTCGCTTAAGTCGCTGCACCGACTGCTGGTCACGAGTGCCGTGTATCGGCAGTCATCGCAGCACCGTGACGACTGCGCCGCTGTCGATGCGACGAATCAACTGTTGTGGCGGATGAACCGGCGGCGTCTCGACGCGGAGTCCATTCGCGACACGATCCTGTTGCTGGCCGGCGACCTTGTTACGACCATGCACGGACCGTCGGATAAGCAGTTCATTCAAACACCAGGCGTTCACGTCACGCCCAACGTCGACTACGTCAACTTCGACGTTGACGACCCGGCCAACAGGCGGCGCAGCGTGTACCGATTCCTCTTTCGCACGCTTCCTGATCCGTTCATGGAAGCGGCCGACTGTCCGGACGCGTCGCAGTTGACTCCCGTGCGCAACGAATCCGTGACGGCACTGCAGGTGCTGGCGACAATGAATGACCAGCTGATCGTGCGCGAATGCGAACGTCTCGCAGAACGGCTGGCCGCATCCGAGCCGAGCGTTGAACGACAGATCGAAGCGGTTTACGCCACGTTGCTGGGCCGTTCACCAACGCCGGCGGAAGTCGCTGCCACCAGCGATTACACCAGACAGTTCGGTCTGCCGAATGCCGTGCGGATCTTATTTAACACCAACGAAGTCATGTTTGCGGACTGACCCGATTCAGAGACTAACCCGATTCAGGATTGAGAGCAGCCATGCACCGACGTGAATTACTGTGGCAGGCAGGTGCCGGTCTGGGAGGTCTCGCACTGGCGCAACTGCTGGCCAACGAACGCCTGCTGGCGGATGTCCCCGAATCCAAATCCAGTCCTCAATTTGCCGGCGGGCTGCACCATCCGCCGCGAGCACGACGGATCGTGCAGTTGTTCATGAACGGCGGTGTCAGCCAGATGGACACGTACGATCCCAAGCTGGAACTCGACAGGCGGCACGGAGAAAACGTCGACTTCGGAATCAAGTCCGCAGCGACCAGCGCCCCCGGTTCGATCATGAAGTCGCCGTTCTCGTTCCGGCAGTATGGAGAATGCGGTCGCTGGGTCAGCGACGTCTTTCCTCACACGGCCAAATGCGTTGACGATCTGGCGTTTCTGATGGCGATGGCGTCAAAAACAAACGTTCACGGTCCCGCCAGCTACATGATGAACACCGGCTTTGTCTCACCCGGATTTCCCTGCATGGGAGCCTGGATTTCCTACGCACTCGGACGGTTGACGGACAATCTGCCGACCTTTGTCGCTCTGCCGGATCATCGGGGCCTGCCGTACAACAATGCAGGCAATTTCTCGTCGGGATTCCTGCCCGCCGCTCACGCAGGCACCATCATCAAACCCAATGCCGCAATTCCGGTTGCCAACCTGCGTCCGCCGGCATTCGCCAAACACATCACGGCGGACAGCGAAGCCGGCGGTCTGGAACTGCTGCGCAAGCTCAACCAGACGCACCTTGAACAGCACCCCGGCGACTCACGGCTCGACGGCCGGATCGCGTCGTTCGAACTGGCCGCGCGCATGCAACTGGCGGCTCCCGAAGTGCTGGACATTTCTGCGGAGACAAAACAGACGCAGGATCAGTACGGGCTGGACGAGGAAACCACGGCACCTTTCGGTCGCAACTGCCTGATCGCTCGCCGACTGCTGGAACGCGACGTCCGTTTTGTGCAGGTCTGGAGCGGCATGCAGGGAGCAGCCAACAACTGGGACAACCACTCCGACATTCCGAACGAACTGCCGCCCGTCGCACTCAGCGTCGACAAGCCTGTCGCGGCGCTCGTCAATGACCTGAAACAGCGCGGGATGTTTGAAGACACGCTGATCGTCTGGACCTCGGAATTCGGCCGCATGCCGTTTACTCAGGGAGCCACCGGACGAGACCACAACGGCGGCACGTTCGTCACCTGGCTGGCGGGAGCCGGCATCAAAGGCGGAGTCTCACACGGCAGCAGCGATGAGTTCAGCTATCAGGCTCAGGAAGGCACGACATACTGCTACGATCTGCACGCTACGATCCTGCATCTGCTGGGGATCGACCACGAACGACTGACGTTCCGTCACAACGGCATTGATCGTCGCCTGACCGATGTTCACGGTCACGTCATCAAAGAAGTGCTGGCCTAGTTCGGCGATCGGTACCGAACACAGACACTTCTGTTCCACGGGGAATCATCCGCAGCGCAGCGGCAATCAGGCAACCGGGAATGCGTCGGCACGATTCACAGAACGGCTCCTTGAGTCGCCTTCAGCACCACCGCCGTGATGTAAACGATGTAGCCGAGCAGCAGCAGCGTGCCTTCGATGCGCGTGATCGAGTGGCCGGTCAGAAACACGGGCAGGCACGCGACGGCCGCTGCAGCCATCACCGGCAGATCGAAGGCCAGCGCGGCGGGTGACACGGCGATTCCCTGTGGAGCCACCGCCGCCGTCAGTCCCAGCACGCTCATCAGATTGAAGATGTTGCTGCCGACGACGTTGCCCACGGCGATATCACGCTCATTTCGCAATGCAGCCATCACCGACGTCGCCACCTCGGGAAGTGACGTTCCCGCGGCAATCACCGTCAGACCGATGACCAGCTCGCTGACTCCCAGCCAGCGTGCGGTGCGCACGGCACCTTCGACCATCGAATTGGATCCCAGCACCAGAAATGCGACTCCGGCGGCAACCAGAGCGACATTTCCGGCCGCGATCAGCATTCGGCGTCCACGACTGGTGGTGACCGCCTCCTCGATAGCCGCACCGTATTCGGCTGCGTACTCGCGCTGCACGTCGGCAGATTCTTTTCGTCCGGCGATCACGCAGACGATCGTGTAACCGATGACTCCCGCGAACAGCACGACTCCTTCGATGCGGCTGATGTTCTGGTCCTGAGCGAACAGCAGGACCAGAATGGACACACCAACCATGAGCGGAACGTCAAAACGAATCAGCTTGCGATGCACCACCAGCGGAACGATGATCGCGCTGAGTCCCAGAATCAGCAGCGTATTGAAGATGTTGCTGCCGATGACGTTTCCCATCGCCAGATCGGGCTGACCGGTCAGCGCCGAGGAAACGGACACGGCCAGTTCCGGAGCGCTGGTACCAAACGCGACAATCGTCAGCCCGATGACCAGCGGCGAAATTTTCATCGCGGCGGCCAGCCGCACGGCTCCACGAACCAGCAGTTCCGCTCCGGCAACAAGGCCAATGAAGCCCCCCAGCAGCAAGGCAAACGTCACCATGTGAGAAACAATCGCCGTAGGCAGAAGGTCAGACGCAGGGGGAAGAGCGTGAAGTCGTCAGTGTCAGGCGAGATTGTACAGGAAATGCGTTTGCCGAAAACGATCACGTCATCATTCCCGTGACTGGGGCGTGGACTGAGTTGTCGCCGCGGCTCGCCGAAGCCGCAGCGTCTGGTACGTAGCTCGGCCTCGCCGAGGCCGCAGCACCTGTGATGCCGCGTGATTTATGAAAACACGTTCCGTGCGGCAGCACGCACAATATCAGCCTGTCGCGTCTCGGCGAGACGCGACTACGAGGCCTCGCCCAGACCGCAGCGTCCAGCGGCGCGGCACTCAGCGCTGATAAATCGGCAGGTAGCCTTTCTCAAGCTGCAGAATGATGCAGTTGACAGCCGTCGTATAAACGGGCCCGATCTGCTGATCCGACCAGCCGCCGTTGGCCTGCGTTCGCTTCAGAATTTCCTCACTGATTTCCCGTCGGTACTTCGCCCAGCGGTCGCCTCCCTGGCGATACACCACCTGTGCGTAATAGAAGTGCATGTAGTGCCAGTGTCCGCTACGAGCGGCGATGGATCTTTCCGGCCAGATATTTTCGTCGCAGTACGCCCGCATTCTGGTGGCCAGTTCCGTGTCATACTCACCGGCGTTGAACAAAGCCGCCAGTGCTGCAGCGGTGATCGGAGGACGTTCGCCGCCGCCCTTGATGCTGTATTGAACTCCGCCGCTGGACGTTGTGCAGTCGTCGATATACTTGATCGCCCGATCGATGATTTCCTTTGAAACGGGGATTCCCGCGTTCCGGCAGGCTCGCAAACCCTGAACCTGAGTGATGCAGGTTGAGCCTTCGTCGAAGTCACTGCCTTCCTTGGCGGAAACGTAGCCCCACCCACCTCGACTCGTCTGAGCGTCCGCGCAGAACTGCACCGCTTTGACCAGCACATCGCGGATCTCTTCGCGCCGCAGGATGTCTTCTTCTTCGCCGAAAACCTGGCTGAGAAAGACCATCGAAAACCCGTGGCCGTACGTGTAATGTCCGTCTTCGCTGTATCCAATCAGGCCGTTCGGTCGGCTCATCGCCAGCAGATAATCCACCGCACTGCTGATCTGTCGGGCATAGCGGCCTGTGGTCGTCGTTGACCCTTCGGCGAGCATCGCCGTGCCGGCCAGTGCGGTCATCGCCACTCGATACTGCCCCTGATTGGCCTCCCAGTAACCCTGCCGCTTCTGCTCCGACGCCAGATAGTCCAGCGCCTTCTGAACGGCCGCATCGACTTCGTCGTCGACCTTAAGTGCCGGTGCAGAAAACGCATTCGCAGTCGACACCATCGGCGTCGACAGTCCGATGCAGGCTAGACTCAACGCGACGAGCTTTAACCGTGTGGAAGTCAGCATGGTTGTCCTCACTGGTTTGGTTTGAGCAATCGGCTTCCACAGCATCATAGACGGGAGGGCGAAGTTTCCGCAGTGCCAAAGCCGTATCGGGCGTTTCGCGGCGGATGCAGCGTTGCAGGAGCTTCGACCTTCCGGCGGTCAGGTCCCGGCGTGAATAACCT
>CAZHET010000242.1:0-9659 GCA_964531585.1 uncultured Planctomycetaceae bacterium
TCGCTGCCAATCAACTCGAAGTTTTCGAATGGCTGGGTGTCCTGAAATTGAACGGCGCGGCCAGTGACGCCGCGGAAGGACAGCGTACGGCGCCAACGACGTCGCTGCTTGCTGAGTCCGCCGACAAGCTTGATCGACTGCCCGATCCGTACGACGAATCCGCCGACCTGACCGCGCGAGTCCGCTCGTATCTGCATTCCAACTGTGCTCAGTGTCACGTCGAAGCCGGCGGCGGAAATGCTCAGATGAAGCTGGATTTTGCGTCGTCGCTCGAAAAAGCCAACATCGTCGACGTCGTTCCGCTGCATGACAAATTCGGCCTGCCGGACGCGAAGCTGATCAAACCCGGTTCGCCGGAGACTTCCGTGCTGCTGCACCGCATGAAGATCCGGGGCCGCGGTCAGATGCCGCAGCTCGCAACGACGAATGTCGATGACCGAGCCGTCGACCTGCTGACACGCTGGATTACCCAACTGCCACAATCCGAATAGGCGTGTCGCCGTTCAAGTGCGCTTGCGGCTGGCGACCGTGAGGATTCCGCATTTGGCGGTCGTCCGGGAATCACGCTCGCTCACGCGCCGGGCGCGGACGCGCGGCGGATGCCTCAGCAATCCGTCTCACGAACGCTTGAGCAAAAGTCGAAGTCATTCGTATTCGGGCGGTAGAATTAGGTCTCGATGACCGAAGCACCCTGCAGGCCGTTCCGGTAACGGGACCTGCCGCCATGTGACCGCCTTCGTGCGACCGCCAACACAACTTTAAAGACCAGTCGACTGCCTTCCATGTCACGCCGTCACCTTTCCATCCTGTTTCTGCTGATCGTCATCATCGCCAGCGGGAAGTCCGCAACCGCTCAGTTGTTCGGGCCGAGAAACGTCGGACGAAACACTCACGGACAGCAGCCCAACGCATTCGACGCTGCCGGAACCGTCAGCGGCGACAGACGCTTTGTTCGCGGCGCGCGGGCAGCCGGAGATTTCGTCGGAACGGATCGAGGGGAAGCGGCTGGCTTTGTCGGGAATACGCTGGCCCGCAATGACGGTCAGGTTCCGGCTTCCGTAACCGGTCTGCGGGAACAGCCAACCGTGCGAGTCAACCGGCCGCGCGGTCGGACGACATCCGGACTCTATCCCGAACGGTTGTCGGTCGCGTTCAGGGTGCGTGATGCTGAGGCGGCGGCCGTGACTCCCGAAACATCCGCAGCGCTGGAACGAATCAGGGCTGCCGGTAGCGCGACGGAAATTCGTATTACTCGGAATCCCACGGAGCGGAGCGCGGTGCTGACTGGTAGCGTTCCGACAGAGCACGATCGACGGATCGCCGAGCTGCTCGTGATGTTCGAACCCGGTCTCGAAACCGTAACGAATGACCTTCAACTGGCGCCCCACCGGGAATCGCCGCACCGGGATTCGCTGCGACCGGTCCCGGAGCAGTGACGGGCCGCGGTTCCGCCTGAACCCGCGTCGTTGCATCGACCGGTTCGTCACGGTGCGAAAACAAGTCGTCAGCCGTGAACGCAGCAGCGGCAATCTCCGGGGAATTCCGCTGCAGGAATCCCGGCGGCAGGTTGATCTCAGACGTCTTCATCCCGGTGTTCTCAGAACGCACAGGCTCCGACGACGAGTCGGCAAACGACGCCTGTTGAATTGCCGTCGCTTGCCCAGCACCCGGCGGCGTATCACCGTCGCGCGGAACAGACGTCGGCAGCAGGATGGCTCCGGGAAGAATCACGTTCGCGGGAGACGACGTCACTTCTGCTCCGTTGCGACCGACGAAGCGGGCCACCACCGTCAGCTCACTTCGCGGACCGCCGGCATCGTCCCACGGAATCCAGAAGCTGTAAGAATGGCCGATCTTCGATCTGCTGTAATGCTGCTGCAGATCGTCGGCACGAAAGACGTATTTGCGGTCCGGTCGCCGCTCGCGATTCGGTTTGGAATCGTCCCAGACATAGACCACCAGCGAACCGTCCACACGCACGGCCTGCTTGTCGTCCGCCGCGTAGAACATAACCCGCCCGCCGCAACCGCGACTGCCCTTGCGTCCCGCCTGATGCAGCACTGAATCCGTCCAGACCGGAATGACCTGCGAAGGTGTTTCGAAATCCGGCTGATCGGTAAACAGCTCGGCCGGCTGATTCAACAGGGAAGTGCATCCGGCGAACAGGCAGCACGCCGCGCAAAGAACGCAACCGCGCAGAAACTTCCGCGGCGCGCATCCACGCGGCATTGCCCAATACTGAAAACTCAAAACCGAAAGCGGACGCCGCCGTGTCATTTGTCGGCCCCCCACGACCAGCCGAAGCGGCGCTTTCTTGTCTTCGTCGAACGGTCCTCGACAGCTTCGCGGAACGACGCGGGGCGGACGCCGTTGCCTTCCATTGAATCGTTCCGTCGCTGACTCGATCCGGACTGACCCGGCTGAGGCGGTTGAGCGTCCAGGGGAATCGCCTCGAACCCGTCGGACTCGAACCCGTCGGACTCGAACGGTGCCGGATACGCCGGCTCGCGCTGAGAGTTCGGCAGGTACTGATTCGCCGGCGACGGAACGTGCGGAGTCTCGTCCGGGTAGTAGACCGGCACGCCCGCATCATCCGCCATTTCGTACTGTCCCGGCACCGTATTGAGCCAGTTGAAGACATCGCACGACACCCAGGACATGCGAGCCATCTCGACCTGCTTCAGATACTCCGCTTCACTTTGTCCCAGAATCACATGCGGCGTCAGAATAATCAGCAGCTCCGTCCGCCGGTTCTGCTGCCCGTCGAAACGAAACAGATTTCCCAGGACCGGCAGGTCACCCAGCCACGGGACCTTGCGGCTGATCGACATATTGCTGTTGCTGATCAGTCCGCCGATCACGATCGTCTGGCCGCTGGCCGCGCTGACGGTTGTCTGGGCCGTCGCAACGTCGACTCGCGGCGAACGAATGATTTCTCCCTCGGCCGAAACCGAGATCGGGATGCCTTCGCGTTCCGGACCGACCTCGGATTTCTCCGCGTCGATTTCCATGACGACATTTCCGTCGGGGCTGATGCGCGGCGTCACACCCAGCAGCAGACCGACGTCTTCCAGCGCCAGGCTGTTGATCTGTCCGAGCTGCGTCAACTGGCTGTTAACAATCCGCGGAACTCGCTGCCCAACCTGAATGAACGCCTGCTGATTGTCCAGCGTCATGATCTGCGGACGGCTGAGCACTTCGAAGCTGCCGGATTCGTCCAGCGCTCGCAGCAGAACACTGACATTCGCGCTGCTGGCGGAAAGCACCAGTCCGCCGTAACCCAGATCTGTGTTTGTACGGCCGACGCTGAAGTGCGACAGCGCCTGACCGGCCACGTCGCCGGCCGTGGAACGAGACAGAGTGCTGCCGCTGTTGCCCAGCGACTGATTGTTGAAATCGAAGCCGGGAGTGTTCGTGGCACCGACGATCGTATCAGCCGTCGTCGTGACGACTCCGCCGGGTGTTGACGTCGACGACGTGACACTGGTTGTCAGCAGATCGCCCAGCAGACTTCGATCAAACAGCAGACTGTCCTGCAGACCCAGTTCGACTCCGAATTCGTGAACATTGTTCAGGTCGACTTCCGCCAGAATCACCTGAATCATCACCTGCGGCGGCTGATCGTCGAGATCCTCGACCAGTTCCAGAATCTGTTCGAAGTACCGCGGCGTCGCGCTGATGATCAGTGAATTGCGAACCGGTTCCGGAACCACGACGACTTCGCGTTCAATCTGTTCGAACGGATTCTGTCGCCCCGGAGCCGCCTGAGTCACAATGCGTTCACTGCGCAGGAAATCGTTGACGGCTCGTGCCACATCGGTCGCCGGAGAATTCTTCAACCGATACACGCGGTTGACTCGTTCCTTCGATTCCGCCTGGTCCAGTCGCAGCAGCAGCGCTTCCACGATGTCCAGGTCTCCGGCCGTTCCCGTGGCGATGATCGCGTTGGTGCGAACATCAACGGAAAACCGTACCGGCACCAGCGACGGTTCATCCTCGGCCGTCGCAAGCTGCGGAACAGTGGAAGTCGCGGCTTCGGGAAACAGCGACCGCAGCACGGTCACCAGATCGCTGGCGTCGCCGTTGGTCACCTGAAAGACCTTGATCTGTCCTGATGCCGCAGGCGATTCATCCAGTTGTTCAATCAGCCGTTCCACCAGCAGCAGACTCTCGGCCGGACCGGTGATAAAGATGCTGTTCGTGCGCTGATCGGGAGTCAGCGTGATGCCGTCCAGCAGGCCGGACGCCACAACTTCTTCGCCATTCGGCTGGACCAGCAGCATTTCCAGTGCCGCCGATCGTTGTCCGGAACCGCCGCCACGCGCGGCGGTGATTGCCGCTGTGACCGTTTGAGCCACATCGGACGCCAGCGTGTGTTTCAGACGAATCATCCGCGCCTGGTTCACCGACGCTGACGATTCGACGTCCAGCCGCTGAATGAGTTCAACCACTTCCTGCATGTCTCGCGGAGCCGCGTTCACGATCAGACTGTTTGTGCGCGTGTTGGCGGTGATTCGCACATCCGGTCCCAGTCCGCCACGACCGCTGAGAAACTGTTCGATCGTCTGGCTCAGCGAATTCGCCGACGCATGCTTCAGAGCGAACACACGCATCTGCGATTCCGGTGTGACCGGTCGATCGAGTCTGGCAATCAGCTTCTTCGCCGCCGTCACGGCTTCGCCCCAGCCAATCAGCAGCAGCGCGTTGGGCTTGCCGATCGGCGTAATGGAAATTCGTCCCTGCAACGGTCCGGTCAGCTCGTCCAGTACCTGCGAAATCAGTTCTTCCAGTGGCTCTCCGGCGACGTGTTGCAGAAAGTAGACTTCGATTTCGGGAGCCGTCTCTTCGCTCAGCCGTTCGATTTCCTGAATGATGCGGATCAGCTCTTCGACGTCCGGATCGCGTCCGCGCAGAATCAGCACGTCCAGGTCGGGCAGCGGCTGTACGTCAACATCGGATGACGGCCGCCGCGCCGCGTTGTCGTCTTCATCGATTCCGATTGCGTCGGGTGCCGGGATGACGCGAATGACGTCGTCCGCTTCATCACGCGCGCCGGCGTCCTGAGCAAACGCGGCCGGTCGAAACGGACTCTGTCGGAACAGCCCGCCGTGAGTTCCCTCCACCGGCCGACGTTCCTGCGACGTTTCCCGCCAGACGCGAATCGCGCGATTCAGGACTTCCGGACGAACATTCCGCAATGGCACGAAACGCAGCGACTGGCCGACATCGCGGGTGCGAGTTTCTTCAAACCGGTCCAGCAGAATGACGAACTGATCCACCAGATGCTGGTCACCGTCGAGTCGACAGAATTGCCGGCGATCCTCAAACGTCAGCATCAGCCGACGACCGTCGTCGGCCGAGTACAGCAACTGGTCGCTTCCGGCACTCTGCAGATTTCGGCCAAGTAATCGCTTCAGCGCCTGCTGACATTGAGCGGCCGTGATGCTTCGAAGCTGATAGTCTCGCGGCCCGCGTTCGACGACGGCCGATGGACGAACGGTCTGCGGGAACAACCTGGCAGGATCAGCAACGGCAATCGGAACTGCGTCGTGTTGCGGCCAGCGTGAGAAGTCGTCAGCCTCCGACTGAAGGCTCGTCGGTGTCAACCTGCGATGCTCCTCAGCGGTGGCAACGACGATGATCTGCCCGCGAGCCTGATCAATAGTTATGCGAGCATCCGGGCCGAGCAGCCGTCGAAATACTTCCGCCTGCCGGTCAGGCTGCGATGCGGCAACACGATACGTTTTCAGCTCCGGAACCTGGTCCGCGCGAGCTTCAGCGGCTGGCGGCTGATCAACTCGCTCGATCAGTTCCGCAGCGATGCGCTGGACGTTGTCCGGTCCCCGGACCACCAGTTGCCGCGCTTCGGCGTCGGCGAAGATCTGAAAACCGGCGAACCTGTCGCCGATCAGTTCATTCAGCATTCGCCGCACCTGAGCAGGCTCGGCGTGATTCAGCGAGTAAACTTCCAACCTGCCGTCCGGCTGCTGCGCACGAGTCACCGGCGTCAGCAAGCTGCCGGCAAGGCAGACAGTGGTCGCGAAGAACAGCCAGGCAGCTCGTTCGGCCTCGAATTTCCATATTCGCTGCATAGCGTCATTTCAGGACGGCGTGACGGGTGGGCTGTGAGAAGCGCGGAGTGTGGAACATCCCGTGGGAGGCGCAGCAGGCTAAGCCACGCAAACTTCCCACGCAACGGGCAAACGAAGTCTGTCGAAGACGTTGCGACATCGTCCCGGCACGCGCCACCGTCATCCGGCCATTCCCGCCGAATCGCGCGCGACGATGCAGAATTCGGCACGTCCGATCAGGACGAAGATCAGCCGAGTTCGTCTGATCCGGCAGATCGGAACCAGCCCGACGGATCCTTCGTTCGTCGCCAACGTGCGCTGCACCGACCGACTGCCTTGTCACGGCTTGAAAGTGCAGATGTCCGTCACTTCCGCGCAGAGTCCTGCCCTGGCGAAGGCGGCGGCAGAAATCCAGATCGCGGCACTGGATTCCTGCCTGCGCGGAAGTGACCAACCCAGGAACCGGGACTTGACAAGGCACTACGAACCCGGCGTCGCCAGCGCTTCGGCAAAGCTTTGCCCCAGAGTCATCGTCAGTTGATCACCGCCCGTTTCGATAACAACCGACTTTTCTTCCACGGTGACAATGCGACCAGCCAAAGCAGTCGTTTCGAAGGCCGCTCCGGCAGCAAGTTTGTGGACACGGCCGTCGATCTGTTCCGTGATCCATGCCGTCGGCACTCCGTCACGATAGGTCACCGCGCTTAGAATCGTCATCTGCATCGGATTCTGATGATTGATGCCAATGCCGAAGATGTTGTCCCGCGCGATGATGTCGTAGTCCCGCAGATCCGCCGACGCCAGCAGCTTCGATTCGCCTGGATTCAGCGAAGTGCGACTGGTGCCGGGAACCATCAGCGCCTCGACTCCCATTGCCAGATCGAACTGACCGGTCGCCGCGACCGGAGTCAGCCGGAGACTGACAACGCGGTGCAGTTGATTCGACTTTTCGAAGTGAAACAGCGCCGTTGTGATTTCGTGAATGCCGCCTCGCGCCTGAATGTTAAACGGCATCGAACGATACAAGCCACGTCGGTTGGCGACCGAACCGGAATCCACCGTGGCGTTCTGAAGTTTTGCCGAACGAACTGTTTCCAGCAGCCAGTTGCGGTACAACGATCGGGCGTTTTCCGTGTCAGCAGGCAATGACTTCTGCTGCCACGACGCGATCTTCCTGCCGGCGGTGCGAGCTTCCGCCAGCAGCGCTTCACGCTTTTTGACTTCTTCCTGAAGCTCGTTGTTTTCGCCGCGAAGCTGCCGCAGCGGTCCCTGAATCATCGACGTCACCAAATAGTCACCGGCGCGAACGACGCCGATCACCACCAGCAGGCCCAGCAGAAGTTGTTGTCGAGTCAGCTTCATGGCTGCTCCGGCTTCGGCTGTTGTTCGGATAAACCGCGCGGGTCTGATCCCTTCACCGCGACTTCGACAGACCTGGCGACCGGGCGCGGGACGTCGAAGTCCCTGGCCGACCGACTGCGAACCGGCATTGTTGTCTGAAATGTCCAGACACTGTCCCGGCCAATTTTGACTTCACGGATGCCGGGAGTTTTCGGCTCGTGAAATTCGTCGCGCAGACTTTCTTCCATCTGACGAATGGCCTCCGGAGACCTGCTGGTTCCACGGAATGAAACGACGAAACCGGATCCCGCGGAGCCGGCGGAAAACTGTTCCACGGTCAGTTCGGGGCTCGACGGCATGCGAACGGTGATGTCTCGCAGTTCGTCCAGCCAGCTCATGCGCGACGCTTCCCATGCCGTCAGGACCTTCGCCAGATTTCGCTTTGGACGAGTGTCCTTCACAAGTTCGTCCAGTTCGGCCAGTCGCGACTTGAGCGCGGCATTCTGATCTTTGATGTCCGCAAACTGAGCCTGCACGAAGTACCAGCCGCCAAACGCCAGCAGCGCAACCGCTGCGACAGCGGCGATGATGCGGTTCCGCTGATTGGCTGGTGCCGCCGGGCGGCGAGGATTCGCGAAATCGACCGCGGGAGCCGTTCCCGCGATTTCTTCCGTCAACGCCGCGATCAGCGGAACGTAGCAGCCCACGGAAGCGTCTCCGGCGTCACCATCCACCAGCGACCTGGCGGAGACTCGTCGCACGTCGATGGCGAAGTCGTCGTCCAGCCGGTTGACCAGCGTCGCCGCTTCGACCTCTGTGCCGACCACAACAACGTCCGAAACTTCAATTTCGCGATTGATGCGGCTGCCTGCCGACAGCAGTGTTCGCTGAACTTCCGCGGCAATATAGTCCGCCTCTTCGCCGGCTTTCAGGTGTTCCGCCAGGCGAATTGTGCGCGACAGCACTGGCAGACCGTTCTGAACGACCAGCACGTGAGCCGATTCGGCTCCCTTGTTGACGACCAGCGCCGCTGAAGAACTGCCTTCCGTCTGCGGAGCCGCAAACAGCCGTAACGGGTGAGTGATCACGATCGCTTTGACCGCCGCGCAGCCGGATCGCCCGATCATCTGCCTCAGCGACTGCTGATCGGCCGTCGGCGGCACCATCGCGCACACTCGGCGCGAACCGTCTTCGTCTGGTTCGTAGGCAATGAAGTCGATGTCGCTGTCATCGCTCAGACCGGAAAGCTGCCGCTCGGCGATGTTGCGAACGATAACGGGCAGTTCATTGTCCGTTGCGGGCGGAACATCGAAACACACGGAATCGACGGAGCCGCGGTTCAGGCAAAGCAACAGTGTGGCTTTCGACGCCTTCAGTTCGTCGACAAGTTCGTGGACACATTGTGCGGCGGTTTGCGTCGCGGCGTCAGTGCCGTCATTTGTTGTGAAGCGTCGTTCTCCTGCCTGCAGCACGCGCAGCAGCCCGCCTTTGCGAGCTTCGCCGAGAACGAACCGCAGGAGTCCGGGATTCCAACTGATGGCAAGAAGTTTGTTCATAAGGCGGTACCCGAAAATCGCAGCTCAGCCTCACCGAGGCCGCGTTACGGCATCAACGGCAGCCCGTGTTCCGTCAGATCAACCCAGTTTATTCGCCGCGGCGGGTCATTGGCAGCATCGATTGTGACTTTGCGACGAAGGAATGGGCCACCGATCTCGCGATAAACAATGACTTCGCCGGAACGCACGTCACCAGAGCTTGTGATGTGAGGATAAATCCGCCGAAACGTGGACATCTCCATAACGCGGCGGGACAGCAGCCACGCCGTCGAGGTCAGCTCCGACGGGTCCAGAGTCGCCCGCTGCTGAACCACCTGCGATACCGTTGCGGGATCCGCAATCAAAGCCAGCAGCACCGGTTCCGGAGCTTCATTGACGTTGATTCGGCCGGACAGCACTGGTGTGGAAATCAGTGTCGTCCGATCTTCCAGCAGTCGGAACGTCTCCACGAAATCTGCTCCCGCGGAGGACAGCGGGCTGTTGACCACGTCACCACCGGCAGACGACGGAAGTCGCACGGATGAATCAACCAGATCCGCGAGATTCGTAATCTCAAACAACGCGGGACTGGTCAGCGCTCCGGCGTTCGCGGCCAGCGGACTGATACCGGGCTCCGTCGAATGCGTAGTCCCGTGCAGTCGACTGAGCCGAATGAACCGTGCCAGTTCTTCGGGCAGAAATGAACGGAGTT
>CAZHET010000243.1:0-9638 GCA_964531585.1 uncultured Planctomycetaceae bacterium
GGATGATCGATTAATGCATCCAACATGGCGCTGTCCAGCCAGGCAGAAGCCCGCTTCCGGTCGGCCCGAGTCCGCGGATGTCTGTGTCCGGCGTTTGACGTCAGCAGGTCGCGGAGCGGTGGCTTCCATTCTGTTCTGCGCGGCGCAGACGGATGCGGTTCGAATTCTGGACGAACACTTTCTATCTCATGTTCGCCACACTGCCGGAAACGCACCTGTCGACCGCATCCTGTTTGGATCGTGGCGCGGTGAAGAGGTCGTCGTCGTTCGCACTTCGCAGGACACCTGGGAAATTCACTGCCACGGCGGTGAAGCCGCGGTCAGTCGCATCGTCGCGGATCTGACCGCGGCGGGTTCGGTGACTGCTGCGGCGGCAGCAAGCCCGCCGAGTGGCCATACGCAGCCGCGGCTGGAAGCGGAGCTGTTCCGCGAACTGTTGAACGCAAGGACTCGACAGACGGCTGCGTTGCTGCTGGCACAATGGCAGGGACGCCTTCGTCAGTTTCTGGAACAACTCGCCACGGCCGATTCCGTCGATGACCTGCAGCGCGGAATTCGCAGTCTTCAACAGTGGCGCGGGCTGTGTGAGCATCTGACGGAACCGTGGGTCGTCGCGGTGATCGGTCAGCCGAACGCCGGGAAATCGAGTCTGCTGAACGCCGTCGTCGGCTTCGAACGGTCCATCGTCTGCGAGACTCCCGGCACAACGCGAGACCGCGTGGAAGTGGACATCCATCTGGGCGGCTGGCCGTTTCGGCTTGTCGATACGGCGGGAATTCGCGATTCCACAGAAGACGAAATCGAAGCCGACGGCATTGCCCTGGCCCGACACGCAGTTGCGTCGTGTGATGCGTGCCTGCTGGTTGTCGATGGAACGATCGGCTTTCACGAGCCCGACCGCCGCATGGCAGAAATCGTGCCCCCCGACACCCCGCTCGCCGTCCTGATGAATAAGTCGGATCTAACTGAAAAGCCGATCGAAATTCCGGAAATCCTGCGAAAGGACTCCGCCGCGTCGTTCGTCACGTCAGCCGCAACAGGTGCCGGAATCCCCGGGATTCTATCCTGGATTCAGGAACAACTGGTGCCGGCAGAACCACACGTCGAGACACCTCTGCCGGCTTGTCCCCTGGTGCGGGAAGTCTGCGACGATGTGACTGAGCTGATTACGAGGGGCGGGACCGTTGGAACGTCCTGTGAGAGAATTCGACAGTTGCTGGACATGTAACTTTCAGCGTCGGCCGCATGCATTGCGTGTCGCTGTGTTCGCCGCGATGACGACGCGACACATCGCACCAGGCGATTCCCGCGTCGGCACGGTTCCGCCGGTTCCCTGGACAGGCTCGCCTGCATTCCTAAACTGATCTGAGCGTGCAGACTGCATTCAAAAAATGGTAATTCGGCGGAGAAAACTCATGAGAAAACACATCCTCCCGTTGCTGGTCGTTTCGTTCGTTCTGGCTGTCGTTGGTGAGCATTGCCGGGCGGACAACAAGGTCGTTCTCGGGATTGATGATCTGACATCAGGAATTCCCGGCACCGGGCCGTTATCGACTGACGACATCAATAAGTGGCTCGATGATCCGGCAAACCACGAAGTGCTGGACGTCACTCTGCCGCTGGGCATGAAGCTCGGTGAATCGCAGATGAAGGGGCTGGATAAGAACCCGCTGACGCGCGCCAAAATTGAACTCGGACGGCAGTTGTATTTCGATACCCGGCTCTCCGCTGACTCAACAATCAGTTGCGCGTCCTGCCATCATCCGCAGGAAGGCTTCGGACGCCACACCGTGTCCGGCATCGGCATTGGCAGTCAGGTTGGCGGTCGCAATTCGCCGGTCAGCTACAACCGTATTCTCAGCGACAAGCAGTTCTGGGACGGACGAGCCGCATCGCTGGAAGAGCAGGCGGTCGGCCCCATCGCCAACCCCATCGAAATGGGTAACTCGCATGAAGGATGCGTCGGCTGTCTGAACGGAATTCCCGGCTATGTCATGCAGTTTAAGAAGATCTTCCCTGATCGTGGTCTGACCATCGACACGGTTGGAGAAGCCATCGCGTCGTTCGAACGCGCTCTCGTGACCGGACCGACGCCCTACGACTATCGCGAGTCGCTGAAACGCTTTGATCAACTGGAAGCAGAAGATCTGGCGGATCTGAAGGAAGATGACCCGGACACGTACGCCGAATACCTGGCGATGAAACAAGCGTCTGCAGAAAACCCAATGTCCCTGAGCGCGATTCGAGGGCAGGAGCTGTTCTTCAGTAAGAAAGTCGGCTGCAGCAATTGTCACGTGGGAGCGAATCTCACCGACGAGCAGTACCACAATCTGGGCGTCGGTATGGACAAAGACATGCCGGATCTGGGGCGCTACGAAGTGACCAAAGTCGACAAGGACCGCGGAGCCTTCAAGACTCCCACAATTCGCAACGTCGCTCTTTCGGCTCCGTATATGCATGACGGCAGCCAGTCGACGCTGGAAGAAGTCGTTGAGCACTACAACAAGGGCGGCACTCCCAACAAGTGGCTCAGCGACAAGATCGTCAAGCTGGACCTGAAGCCACAGGAAAAGCTCGATCTGGTCGAATTCATGCGATCCGTCACAGGGTCATTTCCAAAGGTCAATACCGGACGCCTGCCGGAATAGCCCCGACTGGCGCGCTTGCTGAAACGCGTGTCAGGACCGGCCGGCCGACGCAAGGTTGGCCAGGCCGGCCGACGCAAGGGTGCCAGGGGCGTTACAGACCGTCGATTTGATGGGGTCAGGCCACTAGATCGCCGGGATGCCGTCGTAGCGTTCTGTTGCCAGAGTCACTTCCGACGTCACCGTGGCACTCGTCAGCCAGCGCGGGATCAGCAGTGAGTTGTCCGCGAAGTTCAGCGTGATCCGGACCGTCACGTCGCGTGTGGCGTCGGTGATTACCGCCGGCGTCACGGTGACGTTCAGCGTGTTTGCTCCCGCAATGCTCATGATCCGCCGGGCTTCGGCTTCGCCGGTGGCCGCCACGGCTCCCGGAATCACCAGCTTGCGGCAGCCCTCGTATGCCGCGTTGTTGGCGGTGTTGCGGATGTTGTTCATGTTGGCGAACTCGATGCCCGCAAACAGCAGCGCGAAGAATGGAATGGCAACCAGCGCGAATTCCACGGTGGTCGTGCCTCTGCGGGAATGCGATGGACGCCAGCCCGTGGTGGCAGCCTGCGCCGAAGCGTGTCCGGAACGAAGCGTTTTCATAACACAGTCCTGTTCAGTCAGCAAAGTGGGCTATTCAGTCAGCAAAGTGGGCAGGTTAGCGGCAATTTCCTCGAACACGGCAATCAACGTTGCCTGATCGTCGGCGTGCCAGTGCTGCCCACCGCCTTCGCTGGCAACAAGCTGCATCCACGCCTGATCGGCCTCATCGCTGAACGTGATCGTATGCACGGTGATTCCGTAGGTGACGTGGGCATCCCGCGCTTCGATTTCCGGATTGACTCCGGTGTTGTGAATTCCGTCGGTCATCACGACGATGGTCTTCTGAGCCGTCGGACGCGTGAACGCGGCATGCGTGACAATCTGCCGTCCGGCCAGAATTCCCAGGCCGACGGCCGTCCATCCGCCTGGCGACTTGGTATTCACCGTCGCCATGACCTGCGCGTAGTTCAGCGACATGTCTTCATCGCGAGTGGCGCTGGTCGAGTACGTGGCAAGTCCAACGAGTTCATCCTGAGGCGTCGTGCCCAGTGCATTCAGAAAAGCCTGCACGGCGACCTGCAGGTCACTCCACCGGGTGCCCGTGGTCGTGACCGTTCCCATCGAGCCGGAACGGTCCAGCACCAGAGCCACGTCGCGGTCGATCTGAGTCGCGACGGCAGACTTCACAGGTTCAAAAATCTTGCGGTCGAACAATCCGGCGAACAGCATCGGAACCGGGCCGGTGGCCGAACCCGCGCGGCGGTCGCCCAGAACATGCGTGGCATTGATGTCCGGATCGGTATCCAGCCCCGGTGTGAACACGAAGCCGCCCAGGCCGTTGGGGGCAGAGTTGCCGAAAGTGACATCGATTGGTCCCAGAATCAGCGGAACTCCGGCCACACGATTACGCGCCGCTGCCGCGTTCGCCCACGAACGTGCCGTGGCCGTGCTTTGACTGCGGCTTAACATGCGACTGCCGGCTCGCGCGCCGGCGTCGGTTGCGGTGCGAAGTTCGGTGCGAGTCAGCTGCATCCAGGCCACGTTGATGGCAAAGATCGCGAAAGCCAGAATCACCGGCAGGCATACCAGGATCAGAATGACCATCGCTCCGCGGCGACCGGTGTGTTGTGGGCTGCGGAATTGTTCAGACGAGCGTTTCATGGTTTCACAGGGCCTTCATCAGGATCGCATTGCGCGACGTGCTGGCTGTCGTAAAACCATCCGGGGATGACGGAGTTCGTTAAGCCGGGTACGGGATCGAAAAGGTCGGCAATCGGCTGCAGGCAGGAATCTCGCCGGCTGCGGAGAAGCAGGCCGACGACGGACGACCGGCGTTGTGCGGAAGTCCGCCGAAGCGGGCGAGCGGCAGATTGAAAGTGGGCAGGTCGCTTACTCCGTCAGTAATGTGGGCAGGTTGGCGGCGATCTCTTCAAACACATCGATCAGAGACGCCTGGTTGTCGGCGTGCCAGTGCTGCCCGCCGCCTTCGCTGGCAACAAGCTGCATCCATGTCTGATCGGCATCTGCACTGAACGTGATGGTGTGCACGGTGACGCCGTAGTTAACGTGAGCATCCAGGGATTTGATTTCCGGACTGACGCCCCTGTTGTGAATTCCGTCTGTCATGACGACGATGGTTTTCTGAGCCGTCGGGCGGGCGAACGACGTGTCCGTGACGGCGATGCGACCGGTTTCGATACCATCACCGATCGCCGTCCAGCCGTCGGGCGAGAAACTGTTAACAGTGCTGATCACATTCGCATAGTTCAGCGACATGTTCAGATTGTGGGTCGACGTTGTGGAATACGTCGCCAGCCCGACCAGTTCATCCTGCGGTGTCAAATCCAGTGCATCCAGAAACGCCTGCACGGCCGCTTTCAGGTCGTCCCAGCGAGTGCCCGTTGCGGTGGCGGTGGTCATTGAACCCGAACGGTCCAGAACGAGCACAATGTCCCGGTCGATCTGCATCGCGGTCGCGGATCTCACCGGTTCGAACGTTGCCTTGCTGAACAGCCCGGCAAACAGCATCGGGACTGCTCCTGCCGCCGAGCCGAAACGGCGGTCTCCCAGGACTCGCAGCCCGTTGATCGTCGGGTCCGTGTCGGGTAGCGCGGAAAATGTGTAGCCGCCGGACCCGTTGTCGGTGGAGTTTCCGAACATGACGTCACCAGGTGCGACGAGCATCCCGACTCCGCCGACCTTGTTGCGAACCGCCGCCTGACGAGCCCACGCGCGGGCTGTCGGTACGTCCTGACTGCGACTGAGCATCCGGCTGCCGGCTCGTGCCGCAGCATCCGTGGCTGTGCGAAGTTCTGTTCGCGTCAGCTGCATCCACGCGACGTTGATCGCAAAGACGGCAAACGCCAGAACGACCGGCAGGCAGATCAGAATCAGAACAATCATGGCACCTCGGCGACGGGAATTTCCGCTGAACGCCGATGTCCGCTGAAGCTGCTTCATGGCACTAAAATTCCTTCATCATGGTGGCGCTGGCGGAAATGTTCTGACTGTCGTAGAACCAGCCGCGAATAATCGAATTCGACGAACCGGGAGCCGTCACCGTGACGGTGATCCACGTTTCCGGCGGCTGCGATTCAAAGTTGACCGGATTGATCGTGATCGTTGGCGAGCTGACGTTGCGAGCCGTCAGAATTCGGGTGGCAGCAGAGTTCACGTTTGCCGTGTTACCGCTGGTGGTGACAGCCGCGCGAATGCCTTCGTAAGCCGCGACGCTCAGCGTCTGCTTGAGATAGATCATCGAGCATGCTTCGATGGTTCCCAGCAGCAGAATCATGATCAGCGGCAGGCAAACCGCGAATTCCGCCGCGGCCGCACCGGATCGGTCCGATCCGCTCTGCTGCCGCTGTTGATGCCGTCTGGCAAGTTTTCTCATCAGTCTGACTCCTGCCCGCCACCGGTGAACATTCACTGTCGATGGACGAGGCACGTTCGTGGATGCCGCCCGCAGTGCTGGTAATTCGTTTCTGACGCTGTGTTGTCCCGGCCGGCGTCCGTCAGCCGCTGAGCTCTGGTACTCAGACTTCGACGGCTTCCTGTTCGACGTTTTGCACTTCGATGTTTTCCTGCTTCACCGCTGCCTGCTCAGCCACACGCTGCGCAGCCACACGCGGCTCAGCCACCGTGCCGTCAGCGGCGTCAGCCGTCCTGGCACCGACAGAGGATCTGACCGGCACGGGTTCTGCACCGGTCAGTTCGCGAACTGCCGATTCCACGGAATCGCCCGACGACTGCCGCAACTGAGCGACCATCGTGTTGAACGAATCCGGCAGATCGGCCCACAGGTCGCCCTTGCGGAATCGCAGCGGAGGAACATCCTCGTTGGCAGCCAAACGGATGACCGTGCTTCGCAGACGGCAGATCGGACCAACAATCCTGTTGCTGATCGTCAGCGTGTCGCGAATGTACACCGGCAACAGGCACAGCAGCGCGACCATGTACGGCCCGTTGTTCCGCCAGAAGGACTGCAGATGACCGTTGAGACCGCGGAACGGGTCGGTCAGGAACTGAGCAATCAGGCCGAACACCGCCCCGCCGACGACAAACATGCAGAAATGCATCACCAGTCGCAATGACACGGTCCACTGCATCTTCGCATCGACGACGGCTTTTTTTCGCTGTTCTGTTCGGGCCATGGCCGGCACTTTCCGCTGATTCTCATGTCAGCCTCTGCGTCGCAGGAACCCTTCGTTCGCGGACCAGAGACGGACGGTGAGTCTGTGTGGTGAAAATCATCCGATGCCTTCAGCGTTGATCGAGAATCGTCATCCGGCGGATCGCCGCCGTGAGAATTCTCAGGAATCTGACAGCCCTGCGCACGATTGTGCCGGTCGCGCGAGCATGTCGATCTTACGCCACACGAACGCCGCGGCCGCGAATTCGCTTGGCACGCCACCGACTCGCTGTTTCCAGCGCCAGCAGCAACAGCCACGGCAGGTATTCCAGCCAGACTATCACATAGCGGAAGAAATCCCGGCTGTCGTATCCGCTGAATCGGCCCGCCGCGTTGTCAGCGTCCGACAGCAAGTGGAACCTCGTGTAATAGACCACCACGCATCCCGAAAGCAGCAGCCAGCTTCGGATTCGCACAAACGGAAGCAGCGGCATCGCCCACGTCCAGTACCACGGATTCATCGTCGGCAACAGCAGCCAGAACCATGCGATTGACAGAAACGCCAGTTCCGCCAGACGCTGTGTTGACGCGACGCCGGCCTGCAACATCAGCTTCAGCAGGATCGCACCCAGCACCGCTGTCAGAATCGCTCGTGCCAGCAGAAATGCCGACTGATCCGCGGACCTGTCCAGCCACACCTGTACCGTCGCCATGACTCGCTGCCGGACTGTTCGCGGCACGACCGAGAACCACGCTCGCGAGTTCGGCTTCAGATTCTCCACGACGAGCCGAAAAAAGAAGTCGTTCATTTCCCACTGCCCGACGAACGCCGTCAGGCCCTGCCCCTCCAATCGTTCGCGGCCCGCCTGAGCCTCCTCCGTCTCCGCTGGCGCAGCTTTCGGAACGGCCGAGCGAACGACGTGATCGACGTTGGGTGTCAGCTGAGCCTGCGGTTCTCCTTCCGCAGCAACCGCGGCCTCTTGTTCAGGCGGATTCAGCAGAGGCCACAGAGTCACCGTCGATACTGCCGCCAGTATTACTGCTGTCAGCGCGAATGTTCTCCAGCCGACACGCTTCGCAACGGACACCGCGACCACCGGCACCAGAACAACCGCATAAAGTTTCGCACCGATGCCCAGTCCCAGCAGCACCGCGGCCGCCATCAGTCTGCCCAAAGACCGTTGCCCGTTGTCTGCCCGCCGGATTCCTTCCAGCCACAGCACCACAGCCCCGGTTGCAAGTGCGACCGCAATGGCATCCAGATGGCCGCTGTTCGCAAATTCCTTCAGCACCAGCGGTGACCATGCATAGCAAATCAGCCAGCCCTGCGGCTTCCCGAATCGCTTCAGCAGATTCAGTATCGCCAGCATTGTCAGCACGTCGAACACAACGATCGATGACTTCGTAATCAGCATCCGCACGCCAACCGGCGCGCCGTCCGGAGTCACCAGCGCCGCTGCCGCGAACACCGCCTGACTGACCAGTGGATAGATCGTGGTCAGGTCCGCGAAGTGAACTCGCGACAGCACAACGCCGTTGGTTTCGGCCGCATCGCGCAGCGCCGCCAGTCGTCGCAGTTCCGCCAGTCGTCGCAGTTCCGCCGGAACCGTCACGTCGTCCGCACTCGCCCGTGACACGTCCGCCGGGCTGAACTGATACGGATTGCCACCGCTCGCGGAGACCATGCCATCCCACATGTACCGGTAGATGTCCACTTCCAGAATTGGTTCGGATACCAGCAGCACCACACGAAACACCACACCCGCCGCGAAGATAAACTGTCCCGCCCCGACGCTGTTCCGCAGACGAACGGCCGTCCGCAGAGCGATCAGGTGCAGCACAAATCCGGCCGTCATCAGCGTCACAAACAACAGAACAGGCCGGTTTGCCGGCTCGCTGCCGTACGCAAATCGGCGGGCCAGCAGGGCCATTGCGACGCAGCATCCGAACAGCAGACCAGCCAGGACCCGCAGATGCATTTTCGATCGACCGCACTCAGACAATCGTGGCTCTCCGGCGTCGCACGGCAGGAACTGCACTTGCAATATGTGCATGTTCCGTTATTGTATGTACAGAACAACGTTTACCATCCGAGTCCGAACAATGTCCACAGTCCGGGCTCAGCAAAAAGTCAAAGGCACGCACCATGAAGAATATCAACATCACACGATCGCTGTTTCTCGAAGATGCACAGGGACGCACTTTCGCGGACGTCGCCGACGATTCGGAGCAGCCGTTTGACGAGGTGCTGCAGTTCTTCAGCGACGGCGATCGTCAGCGCCGAATGGAAGAATCTGAACTTCATCACGATCGGGCACCGATGGCCGGTGTCGTCCGGGAACTCGAATCTCTGCCGGCTATCAACAGGTTTCTGGGTACCGATCACGGCAGCCGCACAAAGCGTCTGCGGCAGGCGATCGGAGTTATTGTCAGAATCATCATGGAACGCCGCGGCTGGAAGAAAACCGGTCGCAAAGGGTCGCTGGGAGTTCGCGCGGCACGCAGCTCCCGGTCGACTCCGCTGCACAATACCGGCGGCCTGGCATTCTGGTTCATCCGAGCCGAGCGGTACAAGCGAGCCGAGGGGATGCCCTTCCAGTCCGTTCGCGAACGGTGCTCACAGTTCGATTCAAGCGACCAACCCGCGACGCCGGCGAAGACGAAGAAGACTAAAGCCGCTGCCAAACGCACTGTGCAAAAATAACCGCACCGCACCTCAGCAACGGCACCTGCGAACGACGCTGACGCTGTCCGGCTGCGACCTTGTCAGCGCTTGAAACCGCGCCCTCCCGTCATTCCTCATCGTACCACACAAGTATTTACCGGCAGATATT
>CAZHET010000244.1:0-9634 GCA_964531585.1 uncultured Planctomycetaceae bacterium
TCGCCCTTTGGGCACCGCACTTCGCGTTACAATGAAACCATGACTTCAGAAAAAGAATTCGTGCGTCAACTGACGCAGCGGTTTCCGGCCGTGCCGCCTGTAATCGTCGGCATCGGCGACGACGGAGCTGTCATGGACTGCGGCGATGCCGATCAACAGGTGGTCGTGACTGACATGCTGCTGGACGGAGTTCACTTCGACCTGACGCAGATCTCTCCCATGCTGGCTGGTCGAAAAGCCGTTGCGGTGAATCTCAGCGATCTGGCAGCGATGGCGTGTCGCCCGACGGCCGCCTTCATTTCCCTGGCTTTGCCGAAGTCACTGAGTACGCCCGACGATTTCCTGAAGCAACTTTACGACGGTATCGAAGACCTTGCCGACCGCTACAGGTTCTCCGTTGCCGGCGGAGACACGAATTCGTGGGACGGTCCCTTCGCCATCAATGTCTGCCTGACCGGGGTTCCCATGCAGAGCCGGCCGGTCCTGCGTTCCGGTGCTCAGCCGGGAGACGCGCTGATCGTCACGGGCCCGTTGGGCGGCAGCCTCCGAAACGGTCGCCATCTGACATTCGAACCGCGCCTGCATCTGGCACAGTGGCTGGCGGAACACGCGGAGCTGCACGCGATGATCGACATCAGCGACGGTCTGGCGATCGACCTGTACCGTCTGATGGAAGCCAGTGGCACAGGTGCAGTGGTGGACTCCAACCGCATTCCGATTCACCCGGACGTCAGTGCTGAACTGCCTGAACACGACCGCCTGCATCGCGCGCTCAGCGACGGTGAAGACTTCGAACTGCTGGTTGCGTTGTCGCCGACAGATGCGGAACGGCTGCGGCAGCGTACGGCGGGCTCCGGCATCTGTGGCATCGGAACTGTGACGGAATCACGGGCCATAATGCTGACCGATTTCTCGGGCACGGCCCGCCCTCTGGCCGGCATCGGCTGGCAGCATCACTGACGGCAGCATCGGCTGGCAGCATCACTGACGGGCATTGCCGACAACGGCTTTGCAGACGCCGAATGCTTCGCATGGTCGACGGGGCTTCGCATGGTCGACGGGGCAACGATTCCGTCCTCACCGCGGCCGGTATCCTCCTGCCGGTTTAGCGCAGAGACCTGGCCGGATCCCACTGGGCGAGACCGCCGACGTCGGGAACCACGTACATTTCCACTCGCCGGTTGCGGCGGCGGGCGGGTTCTGAGGTGGAAGCTTCCAGCGGTTGAAACTTGCTGTAGCCCATAGCCGCCATGCGCTCCTCGGTGACCCCCAGCCGGGCAAGCTGCACGACCACCGAATCCGCGCGGTCCGTCGACAGATGCCAGTTCGTCGGGTGTTTGAGAGCCGTCGCGGGGCGAACAATGTTCTGATCGTCCGAATGTCCGACGATCACGATACGCAGGTTCTGAGCGGCTCCGGACTGGACCGTTGAGGCGAAGCTCTTCAGGATCGGAATCGCTTCGGGGCGCAGTTCGGCGCTGCCCAGATCGAACAGGACCGTTTCCGGAAACCGGCTGAGTCCGGTGACCGGGTCGTATTCGAAGCCGGGAATCGCCGCGCCACCGCCGCCTGTCAGCAGGGGATCTCCGTTTCGCAGCAGATCGCCATAACGATCTTTCAACTGCGAACGTTCGGTCAGCAGGTTGTCGATGCGGGCGTTGGATGTGGCCAGTTGCGATTCTGACTGCCCAAGCTGCTGAGCCAGCATTTGCCGTTCAGCGTCCAGTCCGGCCATGACCTGCGACGCCTGAGCGTTGGCGGACAGCAGAGCCTGGTTTTCGGCGTAAAGATCCTGGGCTCGAAGCTGCGACGCGGCAAGCTGATCGGCCGGGACAAATCGTTCATGGAGGCAGCCGCTGCTGCACATCAGCACGGCGGTTGCCACAACCAGATTCAGTTTTCTGGTGGAAATGTTCATGTCAGACTGCTTCCTGCAGAATCGAAACGCTGTGCCGGGACCACCGCGTCCGCGGCGGACCCTGCCTGTGGGAAGCGACGTTATAGATCCGTCCCAAACCGACGAAAACAGGCGTTTGAGTCTTTTTGCGTCGCCAGTGACGGTTTGCAGAAGACGTCGATCACGGGATTTCCGCCGTGCTGCAGTTTGTGCCGAACGGGTGCGTCGCGGTCGCAGGAATGGCGTCAGCCGCGCGGCAGACTGCTGCAGAAGCTGCCGGAGCCCCTTCCCGCCGGATTCGCTCGCGGCTACAGTCCGCCGCATGCCACTGCTGAGTCTGACAAACGTCACGTTTTCGTATTCTTCGCCGCCCCTGCTGCAGGACGTCACGCTGCATATCGACCGCGGCGAACGCATCGGTCTGGTGGGACGCAACGGAGCCGGAAAGTCCACTTTGCTGAAGATTCTGGCCGGCAGGCTGAAGCCGGACGACGGGTCGCTGGACGTCGAACAGGACACCGTCATCGCGGAACTCACGCAGGAGGTTCCGGAAGGAGAACACCATTCGGCCTTTGAAGTCGCGGCCGAAGCCTTCGGTGATCTGCACGAGGCTGTGGTCACTTATCGCCGGCTGAACGCGGAGATGCACCACGGCCATTCGTTATCTGCGGATGAACAGGCGGCCTACGACGACGCCAGCCATCAACTGGCCGACGCGGAACTGTGGTCCGCCGGAGATCAACTGGAAAGCCTGCTGGACGAAATGCAGTTGCCGGCCGATGCCCCGTTCTCCGATCTTTCCGCGGGTATGAAGCGCCGCGTGCTGCTGGCAAGAGCAATGATTCGCCGGCCGAATGTGCTGCTGCTGGACGAACCGACAAACCACCTGGACATCGATTCGATTCTGTGGCTGCAGAATTATCTGGAACGCTTCGAAGGCACGCTGATTTTCGTGACTCACGACCGCGTTTTTCTGCAGGAGCTGGCTCGCCGGATCATCGAAGTGGATCGCGGCCGGCTGTTCGACTGGACGTGCGACTACCAGACTTTCCTCAAGCGCCGCGATGATCTGCTGGCGGCCGAAGCGACCGAGCAGGCTCATTTCGAAAAACGACTGGCCGAAGAAGAACGCTGGATTCGCCAGGGAATCAAGGCTCGCCGCACACGCAACGAAGGCCGCGTGCGTGCGCTAAAGAAGATGCGGCAGGAACATGCCGAACGCCGCCGTGAAGTGGGCACCGCGAAGCTGCAGCTGCAGCAGGCCGAGAAATCCGGGCAGCTTGTGGCCAAGCTGGAAAACGTCAGTCACGGTTTCGGCGGCCAACCGCTGATCCGGGATTTCACGACGACTCTGATGCGAGGCGACGCGGTCGGAATCATCGGACCGAACGGTGCCGGCAAGTCGACACTGCTGAAGATCCTGCTGGGCGAACTGAAGCCCGACAGCGGCTCCGTTCGCCTCGGAACGAATCTGTCCGTCGCGTACTTCGATCAGTTGCGAGGCCAGCTTGATCCCGAAAAGTCGGCTCGCGAGAACGTCAGCGAGGGAACCGATCATCTGCTGATCAACGGCAACAAACGTCACGTGATGGGTTACCTGCAGGACTTCCTGTTCGCGCCCGATCGTGCTCATACCCGAGTCGAGTACCTGTCCGGCGGCGAACGCAATCGTCTGCTCCTGGCGAAGATGCTGGCGAAACCGGCCAATGTGCTGGTCCTCGACGAACCGACCAACGATCTGGATGTCGAAACTCTGGAGCTGCTGGAAGAAACGCTGCCGCTGTTCAACGGTACGCTGCTGCTCGTCAGCCATGATCGAGCATTTCTGAACAACATTGTCACCAGCACAATCGTCTTCGAAGGAAACGGCATCGTTCGCGAATACGACGGTGGCTACGACGACTGGCTGCGCCAACGCGATGCCGCAGCAGAGCCCGCAGCGACGAAAGTTCCTGATGGCAGGCCTGCGAACGACGAACCAGGCGAATTGACGACTTCTGCAGCAACGCGAGCAGTTAGCTCCGCGAAGCCCGGAAAGCTCAGCTTTAAGGAACAGCGAGAACTGGATGAACTTCCGGCCCGCATCGACGCGCTGGAAGTTCGCCAGGCAGAACTGCACGCACTGATGGCGGATCCGTCGCTGTATCGGGAATCCGGAGACCGCGTCGCCGCGACAAAACAGGAACTTGACGAAGTGACGGCGGAACTCGCCCGGTGCTTCGAACGCTGGGAACAACTGATGTAGCGCTGCTCTGATTCGGGCCGCTTCACGGACTCAGCGGGGTTGAAAACGCGGCGCCGGTTCGACGACAATCGCGACAGCTTCCGACACGATCAGCTTCCGACACGATCACCTTCCGATACCAGAGATTTGTCAAGGCTTGAAACTGGAGTCATCCGTCATTCCCGCGCCGGCGGGAATCCAGAGCGTCGAAAATTGGATTCCCTCCTTCGCGGGAATGACGATCAATTGCGGTTTTAAGGCCTGACAAGAAACCACTGGCTCTCGACACCGTCACCGAATACTCATCACGCACAGGGTTTGCTCATGCTCATGCGACTGCGACATCTGACTTGCTTACTTTTTGCGGCGATGTGTGTGGCGGCGGTTGGTGCGAGTGCTCCGGCCGAGGATTTGTATTCGGGAATTGACCCGGATGGCTTCGACAAGTCTGTGCGTCCGCAGGATGACCTGTATCAGTTCGTGAACGGCCGCTGGCTGCTGAGCACGCAGATTCCCGCTGACAAGTCGAACTTCGGCTCGTTCACCGCGCTGGACGATGCCGCTCGTGAACATATCCGCGAGATCATCGAAGAAGCCGCGAAGAATCCGCAGGATGAAAACGGCCGGAAGGTCGGCGACTTCTTCGCCAGCTTCATGAACGAAGACCTGATCGAACAGAAGGGTTTGTCGCCGCTGGCCGACGAACTCGGCAGGATCAGCCGCCTGGGCAGCATGGAAGACGTCTTCCGCCATTTGGGCTACCTGCAGACGATTGGTGTCGGCGGGCCGGTGGGCATGTTCATTTCAACGGATGCCAGGGATTCCAGCACCTACCTGACCGGTATCGTTCAAAGCGGCACGACTCTGCCCGATCGCGACTATTATCTGAAGGACGACGAAAAGTACGTCGAGGCCCGGCAGGCGCTGAAGGCCTACATCCGCCGCATGTTCGAACTGGCCGGACTGCCCGACGGAGACGCCGCGGCAGACTCCATTCTGGAACTGGAAACGAGACTCGCAAAGGTGCAGTGGACTCGCACCGAACTGCGCGATGCCGAAAAAACCTACAACAAGTACAACGTCTCAGATCTGCCGCAGCTCACGCCGGACCTGCCGTGGCCCGTCTTCTTTGAAGCGGCAGGAGTCCCCGATCTGAAGCAGGTCGATGTTCTGACTCCCAGCTACTTCGTCGGTCTGCAGGAAATTGGCGGCGACCTGTCGCTTGACCACGCCAAACAGTATCTGACCTTCCGCCTGCTCGACGCGTATGCCGATTATCTGCCACAGCCGTTTGTGGATGCTCATTTTGATCTGCATCGCAAACAACTGGCCGGAGTGCCCGAACAGGAGCCTCGCTGGAAACGCGGAGTCGAAGCCACATCCGGCGGCGGAGCGGGTGACTTCGGAGTGCTCGGCGAAGCGGTTGGACAACTTTACGTCGCCCGGTATTTCAAACCGGAAGCCAAACAGGCGATGGACGAACTGGTCGCCAACCTGATGAAAGCCTACGAACTCAGCATTCAGGATCTGGCATGGATGACCGACGAGACTCGCAGGAAAGCCCTGGCCAAACTGCACAGGATCACGCCCAAGATCGGCTACACCGACAAGTGGCGCGACTATTCCGCGCTCGAAATCAAACCCGACGACCTTGTCGGCAACATGATGCGGGCCGCTCGCTTCGAGCACCAGCGCGAGATCAACAAGCTGGGGACTCCCGTGGATAAGACCGAATGGGGCATGACTCCTCAAACGGTGAACGCGTACTACAACCCCGGCATGAATGAGATTGTGTTTCCCGCGGCGATTCTGCAGCCGCCCTTCTTCGATGCTGAGGCGGATGCCGCCGCAAACTACGGCGGTATCGGAGCTGTCATCGGCCACGAAATCAGCCACGGCTTTGATGACCAGGGCAGCAAGTATGACGGTGACGGAAATCTGCAGAACTGGTGGTCCGAGGAAGATGGAGCAGCCTTTGATAAACTGACCGGCAAGCTTGTCGCTCAGTACGAAGCCTACGAGGCGCTGCCGGGAAAGAAGCTCAACGGCGGCCTGACGCTCGGCGAGAACATCGCTGACCTGAGCGGGATGGCGATCGCCTACAAAGCGTATTTGCTGTCGCTGAACGGGCAGGAAGCCCCGGTGATCGACGGCTTCACAGGCCAGCAGCGATTCTTCCTCGGCTGGGCTCAGATCTGGCGGCGGCTGTACCGCGAAGAAGAACTCGTTCGTCGACTGGTGACCGATCCGCATTCACCAAGCCACTTCCGAGCGAACGGGCCGGTCATCAACCTGGACGCATTTCATCTGGCGTTCGAAACGAAACCCGGCGACAAACTCTACAAGGCTCCGCAGGACCGCATTCAGATCTGGTGACGGACTTCGCCCGGAAATTCCCAGTAGACGTTCGGGAGGGCGAGGCTCCCATCGAGCCGCGCATGTCCCAGGACGCCCAATGCATACGCGGCTCGGCATGAAGTCCGCCGTGCCAAACTCGAAATGCCACCCCGCGCGACCTGTCGATGTACCGGGATCAGTCGTCGTCCGCTGACGCGCGGACGGTTAGCGGCACCAGAGTTTCCCTCATACAGCAGTCGTCCTGACGCAGGTCCCGGTCGTCATCGCTGACAGCAGCCGCAGTTGTGCTGTTCGACTTTCCGTTCGTCAGGTAAGGGGCGGCGGACTGTGAATGGTCGTGGCCCTTGTAGACTCCGAAGTCGTTAAACAGGAACTTCTTGGCAAGACGGTAGTACAGATTGCGTTCGGGAATCTCGTGGCCGGGATGATACTGTGACGTTCGAGGCACCATCGACTGCAGTTCCCGCAAAGCCGTTCCGCGAGCAGTGGAATCTTTGGCCTGGTGTTTTTCGACAAGCTGACTGAGCAATTCCGGGCGTTCCAGAACGATGCAGCCTCGCGTGGTTTCCTGAGCCAGCAGGCGAAAATCGGCCAGGTATTCCGACTGCGTGAACTTCTCGAACAGCGGCCGGTCATCGTCTGTCGAATGAATGGACTCCTTCGAAAACTGCACGATCGGACACGGTTCGATGTCGCCCCACGGATTGATGTGGTGACTGATGCCGTTGGCGGCGGGGCACAGAGCCTGCCCGTCGCCGTCGTAATACGCATCGATGATGACGATGGGTTTCTTCGCTCGCATCTCGACCACGAACTCCCGCGCCTGGCGCTGCTGTTCGGGAGTCAGACACAGGTCGGGCATCGCGTCCGGTCCCATCGGTCGATAAACGTGAAACCACGTATACAGCACTCCCATTTCAATCAGCCGATCGACCCAGGCTTCCGTCAGCAGGTCATCGATGTTGGTCCTGCACAGGCTGGTGCAGACTCCCGTCATCACATTGTGTTTCAGGCAGTTTTCAATTCCCGCCAGAGTCTTGCTGTACACGTCCGAGCGACCGCGGCGTTCGTCGCTGATGATTTCGTTGCCTTCAACACTGATCAGCGGAGTCACATTGCCGAGTTCAAACAGCCGCCGGGCCTTTTCGTCGGTGATGAACTGGCCATTGGTGAACACCTGAAAGTAGCAGTCCGGGTGAGCGGCCAGGATGTCGAACAGTTCCGGATGCATGAACGGTTCGCCACCGACGATGCCGAAGAAACTGTTGCCCGCGGCTTTGGCTTCGCCGATCAGTTTGTTCATCGCGGTCAGGTCGATCGTCTGCTGCTTGTGAGCCACATCGACCCAGCAGCCCTGGCATCTCAGGTTGCAGCTATTGATGATCGACACGTACAGAAACGGCGGAAAGAACTCCCCGCGTTTCATGCGGCGACGATGCTTCAGCACCGACCGGCTGCCCTTGACGCCAAGATTCCAGACAAGCTTCCACAGCAGCCGCTTGTTCGTCTCCAGCAGCACGCGTCGAGCCATTTTCAAGGTGTACATTGTCAGCGCAGCCTGTCAGAAGGTTGGCAGTTCGTCCGACGGTCAAAAGTCATCGCGTCGCGATCCGTGCGGTGCCGCCGCAAGCTTACGCAATCCGTGCGTCAACTTACGGGAGATTATCGGGTTCATCGCCGCGGATTCCCAGTGTCTCGCAGTTTTCACTTTGCAATCGCCGTTCGTTTGCGGCACGCACTCGCCGATTGACAGTGCGGATCGTCACCCCTAGCATTCGCGTCCGCAAGCCTGCGTCACGGAGAGGTGGCAGAGTGGCCGATTGCACCGGTCTTGAAAACCGGCGTGCCGCAAGGTACCGGGAGTTCGAATCTCCCCCTCTCCGCTTTCTCTGCGACTTTGGCTTGCCACAGGTTTGAGCCGCATCAATCGACAATGACAGAGCCCGGTCGCCCTGGTACATGCGATGGTACACGAGCAGCGGCCCGGTCAGGCAGTTTTGGCCAGCGACTGCGCTCGCGCCGCCTGTCACCGTTCATTTGCATTCGCCGATCGCACTGCATTCGCTGATCGCCACGTGCTGCTGATCACGAGGCACACGGGCGAACCTGCCGCGAAGTCGTTCGCCATTCCTGAAGCGATGCGGCACACCCGGGTGGTGAATTCAGGCGACGAATTCGACGCCATCGGCTCGATGCGGGCGGGCAGGCAGCAACGACGTGGGCGAGATCCGTCGGGTACTCAACTCACTCCTGCAATTCCTGGAACAGGATGAATCGGACAGCATGATTGTGGCGGCGACGAACCTGAAGACGTTGCTGGATGATGCGCTGTTTCGCCGCTTCGATGATGTGATTCGCTATCGGCTGCCGACTCAACCAGAGCTGCACGATTTGATTGCCAATCGTCTGGCCGCCTTCCAACTGAGCCACGACCAGATCAAGGAACTGACCGCGCAAGCAGTCGGCTTGAGCCACGCGGAGATGTGCCGCGCCTGTGATGAAGCCGCAAAGATGGCGGTGCTCGATGACCGGCGGAACATTGTCGCTGCCGATCTGCAACGCTCGAGCCAGCTTCGTCAGGAGCGCAGCAAGTGAGGAATACGGCTATTCCGTAGAGGGAGCGGGACGACGCCAGCGTTCCAGCCCAAACGTCAAGACATCCGCCAACTCTGCCGGTAACGGCAGGCGGACGGCGATTTCTTCGCTGGTCGCCTCGTCGAACTCGAAGCGTTGGCCCATGACGACCTGAAACCAGCGTTCCCGGTCGCGCAGGACGCGAAACATCTTCTCGTCCGGACCTCCGGCCAGGAATGGCTGACAAACGCGGATCGGACGCCGACAGATTTCGGACTTCGAGCGAATGCGATCGAGGCGGCCTGTCTGCTGTTCCAGGGTGCTTGGATTCCAGAATCCGTCGTGATGGATGACGTGACGGCAGAAGCGATGCAGATCAATCCCTTCGCCCATGACGGAGCTGCTGACAAGGATTTCCGGGAACAGCGGACTGTTGAACGCCTGGGCGAGTCGATCTCGCGTTTCCGGCGGCGTTTCGCCGAAGACCATCCGTACCAGCGGCACGACGCGGTAGCTTCCATCATCGTCACCGCAGTCGACCGCGTCGTCACGATCGAGATCGGCTCGACGACGAGCGCGGG
>CAZHET010000245.1:0-9617 GCA_964531585.1 uncultured Planctomycetaceae bacterium
TCGAGAGGGCAGGACTCTGCGCGGGAATGACGGGGCGCGGGAATGATGGGGGGCCGCAAGTGCGACTGCGTGGTCGTCCGATTACAGAGTCTTCGACATGCGGTTTGCCAGCCGCTCGAGAGCCGGGCTGACGTCGTGCGAATCCAGATGCACGTTCAGCAGGCTAAAACTGTCGTTGTTTGCCAGAGCGGCCTGCAGTGCTTTTTCCAGATCGTCTTCTGTGTGAACTTCAAACCCCCAGCCACCTCCGAGCAGGTCCGGCATGCGGTGATAGTCCCAGTTCGGGATATCGTTGAACGGACCTTCCTGGAGAAACCGTTCCGTCGTGTAGCCCTTATTGTTCAGGACGATCACGATCGGATTGAAGGCCAGCTTCAGGCCCGTCGACAGTTCCAGACACGTCATCTGGAAGGCTCCGTCGCCGACCAGCACGATGGGTCGCAGCCTGCGGTTCGCCACCTGAACTCCCACCGCTGCCGGAATCGCGAAGCCCATCGAGGTGTAGTACGCCGCGCTCAGGAATTCTGTGTGCTGGCTGATGGTCAGGTCGGATGCGGCGAACAGAGAATCCCCGGTATCGGCGACCACAACCATCGATTCGCTGGCCGACGTTGATGTGTCCAGCAGGGCGTTGATGCGTTCGAACAGCCGGCGAATCGTCATCGGCTGTTTTGCCTGCGGAGTGAACTTTTCCAGTCGTTCGCGTTTGTTCTTCGGCGGTTTTTCGGCATTCATTCTGAACTTCGTGGTCGCCAGCTTCTTCACAAAATCCTGCAGCCGGACGTCATGAAAATGGTGATGACGAATCCGCAGCTTTTCGCTGGTCGCGTAGATGCAGCGTGACGGGTCGAGGTCCGCGGTGAAGATTCCCAGGTTGATGTCGGTCATAAACGTGCCAAGCAGAATCACGCAGTCGCTTTGTTCGACATACCGGCGGACATCGTCGCGGCCCATTGCTCCTTCGTAGACTCCCAGATACAGCGGATGTTTTTCGCTGACGACGGACTTGCCCAGCAGCGTGGCACACATGGGGATGTTGTGCCGTTCCGCCAGCTTCAGCACGTCTTCGCGGAGGCCGAATCGATGCACTTCGACTCCCGCAAGGATCACAGGGCGTTTGGCGGCCTCGATCATTTCGCGGGACTCTTCGATCGATTCCTTCAGCGCATCGGGATGCGACTTCAGTTTTTCCAGCAGCGGTTTGTGAGGAAACAGCGCTTCGGTGCGGACGCGGTCGCGAGGCAGTTCCAGGTAGACCGGCCGCTTAAATCGCACGGCGGCTTCCAGGCAGCGATCGATTTCACGAAACGCGGTCAGTGCGTCGTCGAGCGACGCGGAGGCGACCGTAATTTTCTCGAAGACATCCCGCTGCGTATTGAAGTCCCTGACGCGATGATGCAGCAGTGGGTCGGAACGGCGTTCGTCCATTCCGGGAGCACCGCTGATCACGATCACCGGCGATTTTTCCGCGTAGGCTCCGGCGATGGAATTGCACAGGCTCAGTCCGCCGACGCAGTACGTGATGCAGACGGCTCCGATGCCATGCACGCGGGCGTAGCCATCGGCCGCGTATCCGGCACAGTCTTCGCGAGTCGTCCCGATGACCCGGATCGGGCTGGCTTCCAGCATCCCGTAGAAGTTCAGCACAAAGTCGCCGGGGATGCCGAAGATGTCATCGACTCCGTAGTGCTGCAGGCGTTCGATCAGGTAGGAACCGATCGTCTGCGGAGTGGCACTTCGCGGACTTTGTTTCGTTGAAGAAGCCGCGGAACCGCCCGCTGCGGAACGCTTCCTGGTGACCGCCGTTTTCTTTGCCGCCATGCCTGTGTGCTTTCGACTGAAGGGAGATTGGTGCCGGAACCTGGCTGGTCCGTGATGTGACCGGCAGGCCCGTATCATCCGCTCATTATTGCGCGGAACCCCGGTGCAGTCGCGGCCGGATGCCCGAATGCCAGCCCGGCCGGTTCAGTCGCATTTCACAGCCACTACCAGACCTGCCACCAGGCTTTTTTCTTTTGAGTTCGCGGGTCGGGCAGCATCTGTCGCGGTACTTCATCGCCCGATGTCAGGACGACACCTTCCGGCAGCAGGACGCAGCTGAGTTCTCCGTCAACTCCGCCTGTCGTGTCGGTCGCGATGATCTGTTTGCCGAAATGCACTTCCGCGATTGGCACGTGCCCGATCACAACGGTCACGGGACAGCCGTGCGGGACTGGTCCGCGGATGAAGGACTTGCTGAACAGCCAGGGCGGATGAGCCAGCGTGAAATCGCGTTCGCGCAGGATTTGTAGCTGTACGTCGAACGACATCGCCGGATCCAGGCCGGCATGAACGAACAGCAGATGCGGATGTTCCACGCGCCAGGGGAGATCAGACAGCAACGACGCGTGCTCTTCCGGCAGAGCTTCGCGCAGCCCGGCCAGGTCCCCGTGAGTGACTCCGTAGGATTCAAAGGTCCGGTCCGAATCGTAGGCGGGCAGCCAGCGTCCAGGCCAGTCGATGAAGTCCGGCGTCTGGATGAGTCCCAGGGAACCGGCCATTGCCAGTTCGTGATTTCCGCAGATGCAGGTGACCTTGCCATGACGCTGGCTGAGTTCCAGAAAGATATCCAGCACCGCTTTGGAATCCGGGCCGCGATCGACCAGATCGCCGATAAACACGATCCAGCGGTTGCGAATATCGGGAACGCGGGACAGCTTGTCGATGACGCGGCGAAGCTTGTCGGACTGACCGTGAACGTCGCCAATCACCGCAATCGGGCCGTCAATTCGCGTGGGAAGCTGATCCATGGAAAACTCTTGTCGCTGACCGTAAGGATCGTGCGGAAAATAAGTGTCTGACCCCAATTGTGCGAAGCACCCGAAGGGCCGGTTCCCGGCAATTGGGGTCAGACACTTTTTTTCCGCTCATTGCTAAGTGACTTGTGCTGCCGTCGCCGTTCAGCTTCCGGCCAGGATGGCGTTCATGTTTTTCTTGTACGCTTCGACACCTGGCTGACCGTACGGATTCGTGCCGACAAGCCTGCCTTCCACCACTGTTGCCAGCATCAGCATCTGGAAGATCTGACCGATGGTGTGTTCGTTGATCGTCGGCATCCGGATGTCCGCCGTCGGGCGTTTGTCGTCCGCGTAGGCTTTGTTCGTTCCGTCGATGGCCGCCTGCAGAATGCGAGTCAGCGGATATCCGGCAAACTGGTTGAGCTGGTCAAAGTCATCCGCTCGCTGAGGAACCTCCAATGGCGCGGACGCGGGATCGCCGGGCAGCAGGTTGGTGATCAGCTTGTCGCGGCGACCTTCCTGATGCTGCTGACCGCGGCTGTGCAGGTCGCGGGTGTTCACAACGGTGATCGGAGTCGCACCGCGTTCGTGTTTGCCCAGACTTTCGGACAGCAACTGATCGTACCACAGGCCGACCGCTTCCAGCCGGCTGCCCCAGGTCGACAGGATCCGCTGCGTCATTCCCTGGTCGACTTCGAAGGCATGGCACACCGCGGTGTAATCCAGCACGGCGTTGCTGCCGTATTCGGCTGAGCGGAAATGATTGGTCATGTCGGCAGCTCCCTGCAGCAGGGCTCGAATATCAAGCCCGGCCACCGCGGCTGGCAGCAGTCCCACGGCGGTCAACACCGAAAAACGTCCGCCGATGCCATCGGGAATGGAAAACGCATCGTGGAAGCCGGCCGCGTTGTGAAGGTCTCGCAGACGCCCGGTGTCGCCGGTGACAGGAACGATCAACAGCTTCGCGTCGTCGCCGAAGCGGGATTCCACAAGCTGGCGAAACAGCCGAAATGACACGGCCGTTTCCAGAGTCCCGCCTGACTTGCTGATGACGATGACCGACGTGCGGCCTGCGACGGCGGACGGATCCTTGGCGGCGGCGGCGCGGTCGGTGAGCAGCTTCAGCAGCGCGAACTGGTTGTCCGTGTCGACGTTCCAGCCCTCGAAATAAATGCGCGGCACGCCGTGGCGTTCGTCGCGAGTCAGCTGATTGTGGAACGGACTGCGAATGGCCTCGAACATGGCTCTCATGCCCATGTACGAACCGCCAATGCCCAGCACGACGGCCGAATCGGCAGCTTCCCGCAGCCGCGCCGCACAGTCCTCGATCCGAGCGACCAGGCTGGTGGTGCCGTTGTTCTTCAGGTCCGCCAGCAACTCTTCCGGCCATTGAATGAAGCCGGCGTCCAGCGGCTGTTTCTTTGCGGGCACCAGGTCGCCGGACTGCCAGAGTTCGACGTCGTTCAGGGTTTCGTCGCGAGCCGCTTCCAGTCGTGGCTGCAGTTCCGCCAGGCGACCCTGCGCCAACAGGGGGACGGCGGCCGACGGGTCGTAGCTCACCAGAGACGTGTTCATTGCAGATTCCATCATGCAGGGCGAAGGCAGAACACCGCGGGTTCTATCGGAAACCGCCTGATCGGTTAAGGGAGCGACCGGACCTGAATTCGAATGACGTGCGCGATCGGCAGCCACCGCAGGTTGGTGGCGGCGATCCGCGGTTTCTGCCGCAGGCGGCGAACTTCGGAAACGAGTGATGCTGCCGCGGAACCGGCGCGGGCGGGCCGAACAGGAACTCGACGTTGAGTTTCCGATTTTCAGCGTTTAGAGTTTTGGCGTGATGTTGGATCGCTTTCGATGCATGGTTTCCCTGCGCAGTAAGGCAGCCTTCTCACGCGGCGCGAACCCTGGATGATTCCGTTCCTGTGCCGCTATGGATTCGTGTTCAAACTGCTGCCGTTATTGGGGCAGCGATTCTGTGTTTTGAGAGCTGTGTTGCTCGGGGAATGTGATGAGTAAGAACATCTTTGTGGGAAGCCTTGCATGGGCCACCACGTCGGAAGGCCTGGAACAGACCTTCAGCCAGTTCGGAACGGTTACCTCCGCCAAGGTAATCACCGATCGCGAATCGGGCCGGTCCAAAGGATTCGGGTTCGTGGAAATGGACAGTGGCGCAGACGAAGCCATTGAAGCTCTGAACGGCTCACAGCTCGACGGTCGTCAGATTGTCGTCAACGAAGCTCGCCCACGGGAACCGCGGGGCGGCGGTTACGGTGGAGGCGGCGGACGTTACTGATTTGCAGTCGGTCGCGGAGTGCGACCGGCACGACACAGGCGCACAAGAAAAGGCGGCGAAGCATTTTGCTTCGCCGCCTTCGTCGTTTGTGGCTGCCGGGATTCGTTCATCCCCTGCGGTTGGAGCCGTTCAGACTTTTTGCAATGCGAAACCGCGTACCCCGCGCGGCAACGCATAACCGGGTACCGCGCGCGGCAACGCATAACCGGGTACCGCGCGGGCCGCGTTGTGTTCAGCGGACGCCAGTCTGACGCCACCTCACTACGGCTACGGTGCGGGCGCTGGGCTGTCTCCTTCGCCGCTGGCTTCGGCTTCGTATGCTTCCAGTCGTTCCTGAAACGGAGCAAAGCCGGGTGCCGCTGCGACGGATTTCTTCTGAGTTGCGATCGCTCCCGCAAGGTCGCCACTGCTGTACAGAGCAGTCGCCAGCGTATCCAGCACGTTCGGATCTTCACCGTTGGTCAGTTCGACGGCGCGCTGAGCGGCCCTGACGGACAGTTCCAGATCAGACTTGGCGGGAGATTCCAGAGTGGACATGACATATGCAACGAGGTTAATCAAACCGGCGTTTTCGGGATACTTTTCGAGCGTCTTGCTCGCTGCGGCGCGAAGTTCATCGGCTCTGCCGGCATGAGCCAGCAACTGCAGCCGCATAAAGATGACCTCAGCGGCGTTTTCCGGAACGATGGCTTCCACCTGATCGCACATCTTCAGCGCTTCAGCAAATTTGCCGGCCTGGGCCGCGTCATTGATCATCTCCGGTGCCGATTCGATGGCGAACACATAGCGCGACGCAGCGGTGTCCCAGGTGCCCGCCACAATTTGCTGCAGAGGTTCGTCGATGCCCAGCGGGTGGCCGATCCATTCGATGTTGCCCGTTTTTCCGACGACAAACGCACACGGAATGCCACCGCGTTTTGCCGCTGCCATGTAAGCGGCGTTCGTGGCGTCCTGGTCATCCAGAGCAATTGTGTAGGACAGGACTTCCGACCACGGCTTGTCCAGGTGAGACTTCCGTTCCATGAACGCGCCGACGGTGGCTTCGTTTTCGTTGGAAATTCCGACGAACCGCACCTTGTCGCCGTACTCTTCCTGCAAGGCGCTCATATGCGGCATCGCCTGCAGGCACGGACCACACCAGGTCGCCCAGAATTCGACAACATAGACCTGTCCGGCGTCAAATTTCTCCACCGGGGTTCCCTGCACCCACGAGGAGATCGTGATTGGCGGTGCGGCTTCGCCCGGTGCCAGGTCAGGTGTCGGGAGGTCCGCGCTCGATACCGGCGAACCACTTGCCGCGGAGACGCCTGGTTGAGCTGCCGCAGCGTCGGCGACCTTTGAACTGGAAGCCGTCGTGGCCGCGATGCTGCGAGAACCCGTGTCAGCGGCGGTGTCGCTGCCAGCGGCAGTCGCATCCGCGGAACCGGACACGTCGGCGGTGTTGGCGGTTTGAGATTCCTGACCGCAGCCGGCCAGGAACAACACACACACGGCGGCGGCGGCCGAGGTTAGGGAAATGATTCTGGTCATGAACTGCTCCGTTGTGATCCTGCGTTGTGTGAAATGTTGTGCCGGGATGTCGGTCTGGCTGCGGCTCACGCGACGGTATGCATGGCCGCTGCAGCCTGGGAATCATACACAATTCCGGACCACAGAATATGCCTTTCCTGCTGAGGAGTTCAGGGCACTGTGGTCTGCTTCACCAAACCCGCAGGAACTCGCCGGACGCTCGCCGGCTACTGGTCGTCTATTCCCAGCGGAACAGTCTCAGGCTGACAACAAACGTGACGATGCCCCAGGCGCAGACCAGGCCGAGTTCGGGCAGAATTCCCGTCATGCCCGCTCCTTCCTGCATGACATTCCGCAGTGCGGCGATCAGCGGAGTCAGCGGCAGCACCGTGATCAGCGGCTGCACGACATCAGGGAAACGATCGGCGGAAAAGAAGATTCCGGAACCAATCCACATCGGAACCAGAGCCAGATTCATCAGTCCCGACATCGCTTCCAGGGTCTTCGCCCGGCTGGCGATCAACAGGCCGATTCCTGCGAATTCGAAGGCACCCAGCACCACCAGCAGTCCGACCAGCCAGTAGCTGCCATGATTGGTAACACCGAACAGCAGCCGTGAGAACACCAGCAGCACCACGATTTCCGGAACCATGAAGACCATTCGACTGAGCATGATGGAAGCCACGAAATGCGACTTCTTCATGGGAGTCCCCATAAAGCGTTTCAGCAGTCGGCGAATCCGCATGTCCACGATGGCAAAGCCGACTCCCCAAACTCCGCCGCCCATCAGCCCCATTCCCAGCAGCCCCGGCACCAGAAAATCGATGTACCGACTGCCAGGTTCTGAAACCTGTTCGTCGCTGGTCCTGGCGACGTCCCGGCGTCCGGCGGCGCGCTGCAGAGCATCGTCGGCGGTGTTTCGAGCCAGCACGCTGCCCGGCCGCGTGGGGTCATATAAATAGGTATAGCGAGGCATCCCGGTCGGGGACTCGGCGATCACAACCAGTTCACTGTGCCCCACTCGCAGCCGCTGCCGGCATTCGTCAAGGGAGTGAACGGAGACGTCGAACCGTTCGTCGCTGCCAAGCCGCTGCGCGGTTTCTTCGGCCAGTGGCCCTTCCTGAACCGCCACGGCGACCGCTTCGACAGGTTCGCTGCGAAACGCCAGGCCCAAAGCGATGACCATCACCAGCGGGAACACGTACGCCCAGAACACGGCTTCCGGCTGGCGAATGAATTCCCGAAAACGTGCCAGAAATAACTGAGTCAGCGGATGGCTGGTCAACGACGGTTTCATGCGGTCACCGCCCGTTCGTCGGCGTTCAGCCCGTGGCCGGCGTGATGCACGAATACGTCTTCCAGCGATGCCTGATGAGTTGTCAGGGAGGTCAGTTCGGCGGAACGATCGTTTAGTCGCTGGAGCAATGCGGGAATTGCCACATGCGGCTGAGTCACTGACAGGCGATGGACGCCGGCTTCCAGGCGAACGTCCTGAACGCCCGGCAGGTCATTTCCAAAGTCTGGTGCCAGCGTCAGATTGTCGGCTGATGTTGCGGTGAATTCGACGAAGTGCTCGGCTCCCAAAGCGGCAATCAGGTTGCGGGGCGTGTCCAGAGCCAGAATCTTTCCGTGATCAAAAATTGCAACGCGATCACACAGTCGCTCGGCTTCGTCCATGTAGTGAGTCGTCAGCAGAATGGTGCCGCCGGTTTCGCGAAAGTTTCGAACGATCGACCAGACTTCGCGGCGTGACTGAGGGTCCAGTCCGGTCGTCGGTTCGTCCAGAAACAGCAGCCGCGGATTGCCGACCAGTGATGTGGCCAGCGCGACTCGCTGCTTTTGGCCGCCGGAAAGTTCCCTGATGCGGGCGTGCGTCTTTTCCTGCAGCGACACGATCGCAATCGTGTCCTTCGGGTCCATGCCCGACTTGTAGAAGCTGCGGAACAAGGTCACGGTTTCCAGCACCGTCAGCTTTTCCGACAGGTGAGTCTCCTGCAGGGAGATGCCGATTTCCTGGCGAATGGCGGTCGCCTGTTCGTTCCAGCTTCGCCCGAAGATGTATGCTTCGCCGGAAGTCGGCGTCAGCAGTCCTTCACAGATTTCAATGGTCGTGGTCTTGCCGGCTCCGTTTGGCCCGAGAACGCCGAAGCATTCTCCTTCTTCGATTCTCAGGTCAATGCCGCGCACGGCTTCGACTGGTGGTTTGCCGGGCCACGTTTTGGTCAGTTGAACGCATTCAATCGCGGCAGACATGGCAGCGGTAACCTGGCGGCAGGCGGGCCGGAAAAAACGACGGTCGAAGGGGCCGTGGGACGGAGCGCGGTTCCGCAGCGTAACCGGAGCGTTCGCCAGTGCAAGCGCGGGAATGTCACTGAGTCTGTATCGTCTGTGCCGATGGTGCCGCACGCATTCACGGGGTCTTCACAGAGTCGCCTGCAGCCTGGCGAGACCGTCTTCCATCGTCACCAACGGATCGTAGCCGAAGTCCCGCTGCGCCGCGGCGATGCTGTAGCTGTGAGATCCTGCCAACTGCTGAGCGACAAAACGCGTCATCGGCGGTTCTGATTTCAGCCGCAGCGCCGTCCAGACGGTCTCCAGTACATCGCCGAGGCGATAGGCAGCTTTCGCAGAAATTGATTTCTGCAGCGGGCCGATTCCCGCAAGCTGCAGCAGTTGGTCGACCCAGTCCCACAGGTTCACCGCCTGCGGTTCGTTGATGAAGTAGGCGTTGCCCGCGGCTGATGACGAGTGCCGCAGCGACTTTTCGGCCTGCAGGTGAGCCGCAGCTGCGTTTTCCACAAACGAAACCGAAACGACATTGCTGCCGTCGCCGACTCGACGCAACCGGCCGGATCTGGCTTTGGCGATCAACCGGGGAATCAGATGGTTGTCTCGCGGCCCCCAGATCAGGTGCGGCCGCAGGGAAACCGTTTGCAGACGCCCCGGCTGATTCGCGGCCAGCACGGCCTGTTCACCGAGCGCTTTGGAATGTGGGTAGTGGCACAGCCAGCGATCGGGATACGCCAGCGATTCGTCCG
>CAZHET010000246.1:0-9530 GCA_964531585.1 uncultured Planctomycetaceae bacterium
ATTCCGGACGCTGGCACACCGGAAGCGGGCAGCGTCGCGACGGCAACATCCGCGACGGCAACATCCGCGACGGCAACATCCGGAACGGCAACATCCGCGACGGAATCATCCGGAACGGCAACATCCGCGACGGAATCATCGGCGCCCGAGAACACATCGCTGATACTGCCCGTTGACACGCGATCGCCGTTTCCGTGGCCGGGAATCTACTTCGGTCTGGCACTGATTCTCAGCCCGGCCTACTGGATCGGCAACCAGGCGATCGTGCAGAGATCACTGGGTGCTCGCAGCGAATTTGAAGCGAAGGCGTCCTACATCTGGGGGGCGCTGCTGAAGAACCTGATCCCGCTGATCGTGGCGGTTCCGGGTTTGATCGCGGTGGCACTGCTTCCGGACCTCGGCGACGGAGACACCGCCGTTCCCGCTCTTGTCGGCAAGCTGCTTCCCGGCGGTCTGCGCGGTCTGTTCGTCGCTGCGTTTCTGGCGGCGCTGATGTCCAGCATTGATTCGTATCTGAATTCCGCAGCGACCATTGCGTCGAGCGATCTGTACAAGCGCTTTGTCAATCGCAACACCACGGACGAGCAGTTGCTGAAGATCGGCCGCATGACCACGGTTGCTCTGGTGGTCTGGGCCGTCGTATTCGCGTTCCTGCTGACGATGATGAGCGAGGAATCCGGCCTGTACGCGATCTTCCAGACACTGATGGCGTTCTTTCAGGGCCCGGCGTTCGCGATTCTGCTGATTGGAATTCTGTGGCGTCGTGCCACCGGCAACGCCGCTCTGATCGCGCTGCTGTGCGGGATCGTTACGTCGGTTTCGCTCTATTCGCTGAACCAGCCGGCAGTCTATGGGGCGCTGGGCTGGGAACCGCTGTTCCAAATTCAGGATCCGTTTCTGTACTTTTCGATCTGGGCATTTCTGGTGACGTCTGTGTTGCTGGTGGTCATCAGCCTGCTGAGCGCCCCGGATTCCGGCGACAAACTGCAGTACGTGCTCGGCGGCGAGTCTGCTTCAGAAGCCCGCGCTGCAGCAACACCACCGGCAGAAACGTTCCCATCAGAAAGTGCGCAGCCAGGAACCAGGTCATGACACCGTTGCACGACGTCGGCAACTTTCTGCGACAGAGCCTGCTGTCGATTCCTTTGCCGCTGGTGCGGCTGCTGTTCGTGGGCAGCCTGCTGGTCCTGCTGATCTGGGTCCTGAAACTGCCGCGTTCCCGGACAACTCCGCCCGGCGGCGCGACAGGACCAGGCGAGAACCTGAAGTTGGGAGCGACAGTGACTTTGGTAATTCAGATCCTGATCTACTCACTGCTGTAGCGCATTCGTCTCACAGAAACTGCGGTGTCAGCAGGCGCGGAAGAAACAGCACGATCTCGGGGAACAGCACGACAGCCAGCAACAGCAGCAGCATCGGCAGCAGGATGATCGCGACGTCTCTCAGTGCGTCCACCACGCGGATGGCTCCCAGAGCACACGAAATCAGCAGGCACAAACCATACGGCGGAGTCACCAGGCCGATGGCCAGCGCGATGACTCCAATGATCGCAAAGTGAATCGGGTGCATTCCCGCCTGATCGGCCAGTGGAAGCAGCACCGTTCCCAGCACGATGATTGCCGGGATCGCGTCGATGAACATTCCGACGAACAGAAATGCCAACGCCACGACGCAGCCCGTCGACGCCACTCCGGTGCCCCAGCCCGCCATGACATCGACCAGAGCCTGCGGAACTCGAAACCACGCCAGCAGCCAGCCGAACGCGGATGCCGTTCCGATACAGAACAGTGAGATTGCCGCCAGCCGCGACGATTCGTACAGCACTGACGGAAGCTGTGTGATGCTGATCGATCGATAGATGACGACGCCAAGCACCACGGAGTACATCACGGCCACGACGCTTGCTTCTGTCGGTGTAAACAGTCCGGCAACAATTCCGCCCACGATGATCACGGGAGTCACCAGTGCCAGTGAAGCGCTGCCCAGTGACGACAGAAACTCGCGCAGTGACGCCTTCTGATAGACGGGATAGCCTCGCGTTCGGGCATAGATCAGCACCGTTCCCATCATGCTGGCTGCGATCAGAATTCCCGGTACGACTCCTGCCATGAACAGACCGCCGATCGATACGGACATCAGGCCGCCCCACACGATCATCAGAATGCTGGGAGGAATGATGACTCCCATCACCGACGAACAGGCCGTGACAGCCACCGAAAACGACGAGTCGTAACCCTGCTTCTTCATCGCCGGAATCATCAGCGCTCCGATCCCGGCTGCGTCGGCAGTTGACGATCCGGAGATTCCTGCGAACAGCATGCTGACAAGCACGTTCACGTGCCCCAGTCCGCCCGGCAGATGACCGACGGTCGTTGTCGCCAGCCTGACCAGGCGTTCGGTGATTCCCGCCGAATTCATCAGGTTCGCCGCCAGCAGAAAAAACGGCACGGCCAGCAGAATGAAGCTGTTGTACGACTTCCACATTTCGTTCAGCAGCAGCACGGGAGTCAGCCGGTCATCCATCAGAATCACCGGAATGCAGGCCAGTCCCAACGCGAACGAAACCGGCACCCGAATCACGATCAGGACAGCGAATGTTCCGAACAGGATTGCGGCAACTTCGCCCGGTCCCATTGCTATGCTCCCGGCTCACGGCGAACGAGCACCCGAAGCTCCGCGGCGATTTTTTCCGCGAGAAACACCAGCCATGTGAATCCGGCCAGCGGGAATGACACGTAAATGCTCAGCATGTTGATGCCGCTCATTTCCGAATTCTGCTGCCAGCCGAACTTCGCGAATTCACAGCCGTACCAGGCGAACATCAGCGCCAGCACCGACATCGCCAGATGGACGATCAGCCGTCCGACGCTTTTCTGCTGAGGCGTCTCCGGAGCCGGCAGCAGGTCCACATCAAAGTGAGCCCCGTCGCGCACGGCGATCATGGAACCGATCATCACGATCCACACGAAGCAGAAGCGAGCAACTTCTTCCGTCCAGATAAACCGCGGAACGGAATCACTGTAGCGCGACACAATCTGCAGCAGCACGGGCACAACCATCAGCGCCAGCAGAGCCGTCATGGCAATCTTGAGCAGGCGGCAATACCCGTCCAGCAGCCGTGTCATCAGCGATTGTCCCCGGCGTCAGGCAGAGTCGCGTCAGGCAGAGTCGCGTCAGGCAGAGTCGCGTCAGGCAGAGTCGAGTTGACTCGCGAATAGATTTCTTCCGCATGGATTTCCTTCGCGTACGCCGCCTTCACGGGTTCAGCCAGCCGCAGCAGGTCCTCCCGCTGAGTGAACTCATGCAGCCGCAGCCTTCCGTTCGCTTCCATCTGCGCAAGGATCTGCGCGTCTTCGGTCGATTCCAGTTGTCGGCCGTATGCTCCCGCTTCTCGGCCCGCGCGAACGATGGCGGCCTGGAGTTTTTCAGGAAGCCGGGCAAACGTCTTGCCGCTGAAACACAGCGGTCGCACGGTAATCGCGTGCTGAGTCAGCGAAATTTCCGGACCGACTTCATAGAACTTCATCTGTCGGATGCCGGCGGCTTCGTTTTCCGCCGCATCGATGACGCCCGTCTGAATCGCGTTGTAGATTTCGCTGTACGAGATCACCGTCGGCGCGGCGCTGATGGCCTGGAAGATGCGAGTCTGAATCGGAGCACCCATGACTCGCAGGTTCAGGCCTTTCAGATCGGCCATCGTGGTCACAGGTTTGTTGACGATCAGATTGCGAGTACCGCCTCCCGCGTAACCGATGATCATAACGTCGGCCTTTTCCCGCACTTCGTCGACAACGGGCTGAAACGCATCGCTGTCGAGCACCGCGTTCCAGTGGTCGATGTCACGAAACAGAAACGGCATGTCCATCAGCGGAGCGGCGTCGGAGAACGTCGACATGTGAGCCGGTGAGACGATGCCGTAGTCCACCGACAGCCCCTGACTCATGTACGCGAAGTAGTCTTTTTCAAGTCCGAGTTCGCTGTTCAGATAAACTTCGAACTGAACCGGCCCGTCGTAGTATTCCTGAACAAGCTCTTCGAATTTCCGGATCGTGCGAGTGAAGGCATGGTCCTCGTCGAACTGCGACGCTCCGCGCAGTGTGATCATTTCACCGGCAGCACTCGCATCGCCTGATCCGCCGTTTTCGCGCGAGGCACCGGACTTCACAACCAGCACGGCGATTGCACCGATCAACAGAACTGCCAGCAGGACGACAAGTGTTGTTGGTTTCATAAGCCGCAGCGCTCTGCCATCGGAACCAGGACGAGTTCGACCGGGCAGCCTACCACCGTCTTCAACGTCTGCCAAACCAGTGAAGTGCCCGACGACTTTGATGGATCACAAGCAGGGATCGCATCAGGGCGCGCGTCAAACTTCATTGCATCACAATTGACGGGCCACTACCGCACTTCCTCGCGCTGCGCGTCTTCGGCGAACAGCAGCGGAGTCATCTCCGTGCGGATGCTCACCAGGTACGTTCGCAGCTTTGCGTACACATCGGCGGCGAAATCTTCGGCCTCCAGCACGGCCAGCATTCGGTCCAGCATCTGCTGATCGCTGACGACTTCCACGTCGAATTCGATGCTGGCTGACCGCAGCTCCGCCAGTTTCGGCAGATACGCCTGCCGCATGTGTTCGCTGAGTTCCCGCGCGAGGTATTCTGCCTTCTTGAAGCGTTCCACCAGCGGAAGGTCGTCCGGATTTTCAACATCAGCCATCGGTGCAGGCCCCTGGTGAATGTTCACGTACCGGCCTATTAGACCACGCTGAATCAACAAGCGTCAACGGCGAAGTGTGGCGGCTGAAACGCGACGGCGACACGTCTGTCATTCGCCGCGGAATCCTCCGGCCATGATGATCTCATGCACCGGCTTGCGGCCGGACGGCTGTTCCCGCTGTCGCACGTCCTCCGGCAAATCGGCGGGATCGCCCGGTCGACCGACCGCAACCATGGCCTCGATCGAATAGTCGTCCGGCACATGCAGTTGTTCTCGCGCGGCCTGCTGATCGAATCCGGCCATGCCGTGAATGACCAGATTCATCAGCGTTCCCTGCAGCGACAGGTTTTCGAAGGCGGCTCCGGCATCGAACGTATGCACGGGATTCGGCTTGCCGTTCCGTTCGAAAACCTTGTGCGACACCACAACGATCAGCACAGCCGCATTGCGGCACCAGACCTGATTGGCTTCCATCAGCAGGCCGAAGAATGTGTCCCAGTGCTCGCTGTCCCGCGTTGCATACAGAAACCGCCATTCCTGTTCGTTGTAGGTCGACGGTGCCCAGCGGGCGGCTTCGAACAGCGTCATCAGTTCCTCATGCGAAATCGATTCTCCGGACATCGCCCGCGGCGACCAGCGCCGCAGGAAGATGTGATCAACGGGGAAGTCGGCCGTACGGTGCTGCAGAGCATCAGGGAGTTCTGGCATGACAGGCGTGTTTCCATCAAGTCGCAGCACACGGGCATCGGCGGGAAATTCGGGCAGCAGTGAGTTCGCTGCTGCCTGGCTGGCAGTCACGTGACTGGAGTTGCCGCGTTGGAATCATCATCATGGTTTGCACAGCAATCAAGCCACCTTTCCTTCTGATGCCGGAATCCGCGTTCATGTCCGTGCGTGCCTGCCCCCTGCTGTTTGCCGTCGCGGCGTCTCTGATCGTGTCATCAGCGCTGCGTGCGGCTGACCGGCCCAACCTTGCGACTGACCGGCCCAACGTCGTGTGGCTGGTTTCCGAAGACAACTCCGTGCATTACCTGAATCTGTATGACGAACACGGTGCCGATACGCCTCGCATTGCAGAACTGGCCCGGCACGGCCTGATCTTCGAGCACGCGTTTTCGAATGCTCCCGTGTGCAGCGTGGCCAGAACAACGCTGGCCACCGGCTGCTACGCGCCGCGAATCGGAACTCAGTTTCACCGCAAGTCCGTCGCCGTACCGCTGCCCGACGGCTTGAAGATGTTTCCGGAACTGCTGCGAAAGGCCGGCTACTACACGGCCAACAACAACAAGACGGACTACAACGCGATTGCGGGTTCCGGCGTGTGGGACGATTCCTCCCGGTCGGCGTCGTGGCGAGGCCGCAGCGACGGCCAGCCGTTCTTTTACATGCAAAGCTTTCCGGTGTGCCATGAAAGCTCGCTGCACTTTTCAAGAGACCAGATGCAGTCGGAGCCGACGGTCACGGATCCTCAATCGGTGTTTGTTGCTCCGTATCACCCGGATACGCCCACGTTTCGCTATACCAATGCTCGATACCGCGACCGCATCACGCAGATGGATCAGCAGATCGGTGCGGTCGTCGATCAGCTTGCGGCCGACGGGCTGCTGGACGAAACGTTCATTTTCTACTTCGGCGACCATGGCGGCGTGCTGCCACGAGGCAAGGGGTATGCGTACGACAGCGGGCTGCATGTACCGCTGGTCGTGCGCATTCCGGAGAAGTGGAAGCACCTGGTTGATGCACAGGTCGGGTCGCGGCAGGAGGGCTTCGTCAGTTTTATCGACTTCGGCCCGACCGTGTTGAATCTGGCGGGAATCGCCGTCCCGCCGCAAATGGACGGTCACCCGTTTCTCGGGGCCGGCGTGTCACAGGCCCTTCGCGATTCACGTCAGGAAGCCTTCGGCTACGCAGATCGTTTCGATGAAAAATACGATCAGGTCCGCACGCTGCGGAAAGGTCAGTACGAGTACGTTCGCAACTATCAGCCATTCAATTTCGATGGTCTGCAGAACAACTACCGCTACCGGATGCTGGCGTTCGAAGAATGGCGCGAGCTGTTTCAGGCAGGAACACTGAACGACGTCCGCAGCCAGTTCTTCCAAAGCCGTCCGCCCGAGCAGTTGTTTGACCTTTCCGAAGACCCGCACGAAGTGCGCAATCTCGCGGACGATCCCACCTATGCAGACGTGCTCACTGAACTGCGACAGCGAATGAATACGATCGTCCGGGAGCTGCCCGACCTGAGTTTCTATTCGGAAAGTGTTCTGGCCGAGCAGGCATTCGAAAATCCGGTGGCATTTGGCGAAAGTCACCGGGAACAGATCGCGCAACTGGCTGACATCGCCGACCTGCAGCTTGCGCCGTTCGACGAAGCTGCACACGGCATCGGTGCCGCGCTGACTTCCGCTGATCCATGGCAGCGCTACTGGGGGCTGATTGTCTGCAGCAGTCACGGTGCCGACGCCAGCCGGTTCGTGGATGCGGCACGGTCACTGGCGACAGGCGATGCGGAAGGACTGGTCCGCGTCCGCGCGGCGGAGTTTCTGGGACTGATTTCCGCCGCCGACCCGCAACCGGTCATGCTTGACGCGTTAAGAAATTCGCAGTCCGCAATTGAAGCCGGGTTGATGCTGAATTCGCTGATCCTGCTGCGCGACGGCGATCCCGGCTATGATTTCGATCTGACGACGGAACTGTTTTCGCCAGCCATCCGTCAGCACGAGACGGTGGCCCGTCGGCTGGAGTACCTGGTGCCCTGACGATCGTTTGCTGTACGATGGCCATTCAAACCCTTCGCGCCGCGCGCGGATGCGACGGCTGCGGCGGGCCGTCGTTCGTAATCGAACACAGGTCATCGAACGTCATGGCAAGCCTTCATCGCCAATCACGCCTTTACCGGGATTTCCTTATGCGACTCAGACATCTGCTGCTGTTCCTGTCCGTCTTCGCCATGTTCCGATGCCCGTCTGTGAACGCTGCGGACAGGCTGGTTTTCGAAGCGAAGAACTCCGATGGTTCGCCGCCGCACATCGTCCTGATCTCCGGCGATGACGAGTACCGCACAGAAGAATCGATGCCCATGCTGGCGAAGATTCTCAGCCAGACGCACGGCTTTAAATGCACGGTGCTGTTCGCCTTCGGGCCGGAAGGAGCCGACTACATCGACGCCAACAATCATCGCGGCCTGCGCGGCCTGGACGCTCTGGATTCCGCGGACCTGATGATTATCGGAACGCGGTTCCGTCAGCCGGATGCGGATTCAGCGAAACATGTGACCGACTACCTGAACGCCGGAAAGCCGGTGATCGGTATTCGCACGGCGACTCATGCCTTCAGCGGCGAGGGCAGTTTCGGAAGTCTCAGCTACAACCAGTTCGGCCTGAAGGTTCTGGGCGAAGAATGGGTCAGTCATCACGGCCAGCACAAGGTCCAGGGCGCTCGGGGAGTCATCGTCGATGAGCACGCGGATCATCCGATCCTCAACGGAATCGATGACGTGTTTGCTCCCAGCGACGTGTATGGCGTTGTGCATCTGACGGACGATGATCAGATTCTGCTGCGAGCCGCCGTGACAGAAAGTCTCGATCCGAAATCTGCCAACGTCGAAGGGGCTCAAAACGCCCCGATGCAGCCGTTCGCATGGCTGCACGATTATCGCAGCCCCGACGGCAACGCGACCGGCCGTTCCTTCTGCACAACAGGCGGCGCGTCGGTCGATTTCGTGAACGAAGACATGCGGCGTCTGATCGTGAATGCTGCATTCTTTCTGCTGAACAGGGATGTTCCGCAGAACGCCGACGTCGAATACGTCGACGCGTTTTACCCCAGCTTCTATGGATTCATCCGTGACGAAACGTACTGGAAGAGAACGAATCTGAAGCCGGAAGATCTGGATCTTGGCAAAAGCCCCCACCTGCCGGACCCGGAGGGCAGCCCGGAATGGAACTTCCGACCAGTGCCGAAGTAGCCGCAGAGCGGGGAGTGTCAAATCCTAAGCAGCCTCGCAAATGCATCGCCACAAACAAAAACCGCCCTGCGATCATTCGGTCGCAGGGCGGCAGTGTTGCTGTCGACTGACTGATTGTCAGACTCAGTTCTGAGGCATCGGATCCGAGGACGGCAGACCTTCTCGCGTCGGCGGACTGGGCGGGCCTTTCGTCGGATTTTCCGGAATGACAGGATCGTTAGACCCGCCGCACCCTGTGACGCACAGGCCGACAAACAGGACAAGCATCAGACACCGCACCGCCTTCATCGCAATCCAATCTCAAAAATCAGGGTTGTTGACGTGAAAAAAGGCCATAACCACCGTGTGACAACGGTCCGGCACCGACTTCACTCACTCTTAAAACTCACCAACGACATTGCTGTCATTCATCCCTGCGAGGCTGTGCAGCGTGCCGTTGATCCATTCGGCGTCAATGTTCTCCGAAATAAAGCGGACAGAACCGTCGCCCATCAGCACCTGCACGCCGCCGGTGTGGAAACTGTTCAGTTGGTTGAAGTTGCCGCCGAATCCCCAGCCCGTCGGGAACGCTCCGTTGTCGATCCACCAGAAGTTGTACTCCTCGCCGCCGGTGACTTCGACGAACGCGATCGTGTTAGATGTCCCGTCCAGAATATCACGGAACTGGCTGTTTGTGCCGCTACCGAAAATACCCTTGCGCCTGGAGAACCCGTTGTCCAGATGGCCTCCGATCGGTCCGCCCATCGGCAGGTAGTTTGTCGTTTCCAGTTCACGTACGTTGCCAAACCAGAAATTCGTTCCCCACGTCCCGCTGCTGCCGGACGCACAGCCTCCGCCATTACCGTCG
>CAZHET010000247.1:0-443 GCA_964531585.1 uncultured Planctomycetaceae bacterium
AGCGGCGATCAGCAACATCGGCGGCCGCACGACAGTGCTGGCTCCAACCGGCACGATTTCTGATTCGCTGCCGACGTTTGCGTGGCAATCGGTACAGGGAGCGGGCCGCTATATCCTGTACATCGAACGCGATGGCGACGGACTCATCTTCCGCCACGACAACGTCACCACCACGACGTTTACCGCAGTGACACCGCTTGCCGGTGGAAACTATCGAGTCTGGGTGAAGGCGATCAGTTCGGCCGACAACGTCAGTGGCTACTGGAGCCGACCACTGGAATTCTCGGTCGTCGAAGCCGTCGCCGCTGCTCCCGCGTCCGCACCCGCGGCCGTACTGGCGGACCTGGACAGCGTGTTCCTCGGCGATCCCTTCGCGCACGCAGCAGAGGGGACCTGAGATTTGATATTTCAAATCTCAAATCTCAAATTTGAAATCTCTGACC
>CAZHET010000247.1:453-9525 GCA_964531585.1 uncultured Planctomycetaceae bacterium
AAGCTGACAACCCGCCTTGTTGGCGAGCCCGGCTGCCGTCGGTGAAGGTATCGCAAGGGGACGGTAACTTTTGCCGTGCGGCTATGCATGCTCGACCGAACTCCAGGTCCCGACTGCGAGCCGGCTCGCGACGTGTGGGACCGGATTCTCACCCGCCGCCAGCGACTGACGCTCCACTCCCGGAGCGTTTCCGCGAAAATTCATGCCGTGCGACAAGCCGGAGTGCGCCACGAGGCACGTGCAATTCGCGCCGCCGGATCGCTTAAGAGCGGAATCCCGGAACCCAGGCGAGTTACGAGGTTCTCACCCGCTTGTGAGAGGAAGCTCCTCAACATGACGTTGAATCCGGGATTGCTGCTTGTCGCTGAAGGCCTGCCGCACCTGCGTTTGGGTCCAGGCATCCAGCGCCGTGTGAATCAAATCCGTCACGGTGGCGCGGCCGAGTTCCGGTGAGATACGCAATGCCTTGTACAGGGCTTCGAATGATTCCGAAGTCACTTCTGAAAACCTGCGGATGCCGCCGAGCGACAGTGCAAGCTGTTCTTTGCCAGGTCGGAAGTAACAAATCGTCGACACGATATCGTAGGCTGGCGACAACTCCGCGTTTCTGCGGTCCGGGTAAATGACGGAAAAATTCTTCAGATGGGCATCTCCGTTTCCGCAAATCACTGAGAATGCAATCTGCCGGAGGAATTCAGCAGCGCTGTTCGGAGCGATCCACGAAATCACGCGCCCGATGTCTTCATAGCGTGCGTGATATTGCCGGTCGCCAGGCGGACGATCGAGAATCTGACCGAAGTCTTCCATGTGGATGCGACCTGTTGTCGAGCGATCGAAGCGGGAGATGGTGAAGACCGCACCGTTTCCCGTCGGCATTCCGTCCGGAATCGCATCGAACTCGTCGGATCGTCGAAGCTCGAAATCGGGCACGCTGACACCGGCTGCCCTGGCCCAGTTCATCGTCGCGAATTCACACTCGGGCAGGCCCGGATATTCCGGCGCGTCAAACTTGGCAATGCATGCGATGCCTTCACCCTCGGCAGACGTTGTGAGTCCTCGCCCTGAAGATCGAGCGGAAAGTTTCCACTGCGCACCCGCAAGCGAGAACTTCAGGCCTGGAACTGCATCGTCTGCCTGCGCTGGTGGAGGTGATTCTGAGCCCCAGCGCGCCAGCGGTGACTCAGTGGGGGTCAACACGACCGCGCCCGGCATGTCGCGGCCAAGATATTCCAGCAGCGCGAAATCATCCTGCTCGTCAATGCCCAGTAGTCGTGTGCGCCAGGTTCGCATGACGCCCTGCGGCAGCAGGTGAGCAAACCAGCAGACTGGTCCGTCTACGCAGATTGGATGGGGCAAGCGATCTTCAAACAGTTGCCCGAGGACGGGGCGATCCGGGAGCAGCCGCGACACATAACTGTCGGCGAACGTGAACTGCTGAGCCTCATTGGGCAACGCTTCCAGCGTTCCAACTTCCACTTCGCCGACTTCGACCTTCAGCGCATTCATGAGAAGTCCGCTATTCGGTCGCCGACGCGACGAGAGGTTCATTCGTCAGGCTGCGCACGGACGGCCGGATATCAACCGCTTCTCCAATACGGTCAGCGATGAATCGCGGCAGATAGTCCAGAAGGATTCCGCGCCGGCACTGACGAAACTCTTGCACGCTTCCGGCTAACGCGAACTGCACCGCGTCCTCCGACAAAAGAAACGATGCCTGATCGTACTTGTCGGCAGATATCGGTTCGCTCGCCGTCATCCCGTCGAGACGAATCACAATATCAGTCCCGAGCGTGTCCTGCTGACCAACCAGCAACGATCTGTAGAACTTCGCGTGCAGCGTGTCTTCCGCCGACGTTGATTCGTCTGAATCGGAATCGGCGTCCGGTTCCTCGGCGGCGAACAGAGTGGGCTGTTCGAGGGCCGCGGGAGAATCACTTCGACGCGGTCCGGCGGCCAGTAACGCCAGAATGAAGATCTTCGAAGCCGCACTTTTCAGGCTGATCTTCTGGTCGATCTTCTCGATCGGGTTCTTCGCCAGCGAGTCAACAGTTACGTCGCCGAGCGTCCGGATGAGTCCGGCCATCGTGGCTTCCGCGTCGACACCGCTGCGGATCTCTTCCACCAGGCTGCGGACTTTGGCGTCGGAAGAATCTTCGTGCCGGCCCGATAACGCTCCTCTCCAGATCCAGCGTGCGGCAAGCTGGTCGGCGCGGGAATTCTCCGCAGGGAATCGATCGTAGAACGCCGACAGAATGTACAGCGGAAGCCGATAGGGCATCAGTTTGAAGACCGGGATTTCGGCCCACGTTGTGATCGTCGTGACAGCGCGTCGGACGGCAGCTTCCGTCCGCTGAATCGAATTCTCCGGCAACTGAGTTTCCGGTCCGATGTGATCGCCCTGAATCGGATGACAGATGGCCTTCAGGCATCGCAGAAACAGATCTTCGTCCAGAGATCCAAAGCCAAGATCGACCAGGCGCGCGACGGCACTTCGAAGCGGCTGCTCACCTTCATGACCGTACAACGCCTCAAAGATCTCAGACTCGCGCATCTCCATGCCGCCGGTATTGGCGCGGGTGAAGATCAGACGCAGCACCTCGTCATTGGCACCGTCGACGATATAGGCGGGAACTTCGTATTCACGAACGGCTTTGCCCAGTTCAAGAGCGCGGTCCACCAGGTCTTCACGTTCCTCGGCGTGAGGCCAGTTCCGAATCCACTTGAGCTGTTTGACGGAATCGCTGAGCACATTCAGCGGAATCCACGCGGGCTCCGGTTCACGTCGCTGCAGTACCTGAAACGTCTGCTTCTGAAGGTCGTACCAAACAGCCCAATAGTCGCGTTTCGGAGCGAGTTCCTTTCGCAGCAGGGCCGCAACCAGTGCCGTAAGCCGCTGCTGGCCGTCGACGACCCACAGAGCCGCGTGCTGGGCGTTCACCTGAAAGTTGACGGGGCCGAACGAGACACTTCCGCCCGGAGCGGTGTCGCGTGAAAGCAGCAGATCGCCAATCGGAAAACCGCGACGAATGGAATCGAAGAGTTCCAGGACGTTCTTCGTTCGCCAGCGCAGCGGCCGTTGAAAGTGCGGGATGCGCAGGATTCCTCGACGGGCTTCATCGAGCAACTGCTCGACACGAAAACCGCGTGCTTCCGGGCGACGGTCGAGTGCCGGGATCTGCTGTTCTGGAGAGGCAGTCATTCAGGAAGGACACTACGGCGTGCGACAGGGTTCGATTGAGACGACAACGATAGTCGATTCGTCAGCCATCGTACATGGACGAAATCGGTCGTGAATGCCGGGCTGACAGGGCCACCGGAACGGGGCTGAGGTGGTAGCGTCAGACACAGGCGGTGAGGTAGCGTGCGCGGCAGAGGAGCTCATAGCAAAGTGTCGGGAGCCGATTGGCTACTCACTGAATCTGTGTACCTCCGCCGCAGTTCGTTCTTCGCTTTTCGGTCGGCACACGGCGCTGCTTGTCTTGATCTCAGTCGAATGGTGTGGCTCGGCGGGCCGATGAAACCTCGATTGGCCCGATCGTGGTCGAAGTGCTGCCGGGGCGTCGGCACCTGCTTCCGGCGATGCTGCCGCGGGCTGGGTTCCCGCCTGTGCGGGAATGACGGGACGAGTGCGGGAATGACGGGACGAGTGCGGGAATGACGGGACGGGAGGCGCGATCGCGAGGACGCGGCGTGCTGATGGTTGAGCGAGGCGTTTGCTGTAGAATGACTCGGATTTTCGCGAGCGGGGTTCCAGCCACCCTGCCGGACATCACGCTTCCGTGGGAAGCGGCGAAGGTGATTTGACGTGCTCCGGGAGCGGTCCGCTCGCGCGTCGCAATATTCGGGGTGGCTCCTTGTTTGTTCGCCGCAAACCCGCCAGCTCTGTGCCCAGAGGGTCCTTTACTGATGACGAGCGTTGAGGCCACAACCGGTGCCCGCCTGCACTTCGGGCTGCTGTGTCGTGACAAGGGTTCGGCGTGGCATTACGGCGGAGTCGGCATGATGGTGAGTTCGCCGGGCTGGCGAGTTCGCGTCTCCGTCGCTCAAGCCGATGAAGTGGTCACAGCAAACGGTGAGGTTGACGAGGCGGCCGCGCGTGCGGATTCCGTCGTGAAGCAATGCCGCGCGTTCCTGCCTGAACTGGCACCGCTGCGAGTCGAACTGCTGGAATCGTCACCGCTGCACTCGGGGCTGGGAGCTGGTACGCAACTGGCTTTGGCGGTCGCCAGTGCGGCACGATTGCTGGCGGGAAATCCCCAGGGTGATTCAACAACGGCACTGGCTCAGCGACTGAATCGCGTGCGCCGTTCGGCAATCGGAACGGCGGGGTTCGAACGCGGCGGGTTTCTGGTCGATCACGGCCAGCCGGTTCGAGCGGGCGATCGGCTGAGTCGTCAGGAGGCCGACGCTCCTGCCGAGCCGCCTCGTGCGAATCACGACCTGCGCGGCGGCTCAGCAGGAGCTTCGCCCTCCCAATTCGGCGGCGACGGCTCAGCAGGAGCTTCGCCCTCCCGAGTGCGATCAGGAAAGTCGACGGCGGAAGTCACGGGGCAGCGCGTGCGACGGCTGCCGTTTCCCGACGAATGGCGGATGGTGTTGCTGACTCCCGTGGCAAGTTCCGGAGTGTCCGGCGACAGCGAAGAAGCCGTCTTCCGCAAGTCGCGAACAATGGCGGACGACGTCATTGCGGCGCAGATTGAACTGATCGAAGCACGCCTGATTCCATCGATCGTGGCCGTCGACTTTGCGACGTTCCGAGATGCGCTGGAGGCGTACGGCACGGCCGTTGGGGAGTATTTCACTGACGAGCAGGGTGGTGTGTTTTCCAGTCCGTTGATCAGGGGTGCCGTCTCGTGGCTGACGGAACGCGGTGTCTGCGCGCCCGTCCAGTCATCCTGGGGACCGACTGTTTGCATTCCCGCAGAATCCGCAGGCTCCGCGCGAGCGGTTTGCGAACTGCTGGCGTCATGGCACGCGGCCGATGCGATTCATGTGCGTGTCGCGAAGCCGCTGAACACGGGTGCCACGATTCGCATGACGGCTCCCGAGCGGCCCGATCAGCGGGTCTTCGGGTAGAAGCGCGCAAGCTGGTTCGGCGAGATCCCGAAGTGAGCGGCCGTGATCAGTGACCAGTTTGTCAACGTCTGCCGAATCGTTCCTCGCTGTTTCCAACGGCGAGCAGAGACCGTCAGCGGCGTCGAAATCGCGAGCAGCGGACCAAGGCGCTTGAGGCGCTTCATCAGGTAGAGGTCTTCCATCAGCGTCAGTTCCGGAAACCCGCCGAGCCTTCGGAACGCGTTGGCTGTCACGAAGATCCCCTGATCTCCGTACGCCCATTTCAGCAGCCGAGCCCGCGCCAGATTGCCCGCTTCGAGAATGCGGAAAATGCGATCCGGGTGATCGATCGACTGACGGAAGAACCCGCCGACTGCGTTTGAGTGTGCCTCCATTCGCCGGCGCACCTCATCGATCGCATCGGGATGAAGTCGGCAGTCGGCGTGCAGAAACAGCAGGACATCGCCGTCAGCGTGAGCGGCTCCGGCGTTCTGCTGAACAGCTCTGCCCGGCCGTGATGTCAGGACGATTGCCTTGTGTTGGCGTGCGATATTGACCGTGTCGTCGCTGCTGCCACCGTCGACGACGATCACCTGATCGGCACGGGCCGCGTGCGCACTGCAGACGGCATCAGCGATCACCGGCTGCTCATTCAACGCCGGAATGATGACGGATACTCGACGCACGTGACGCCTTTCGTACGATAGCCTCACGCGTCCTGCAGAGCCTCAAGTTCACGCATCAGTGCCGAGCGAAGCGATTCCAGCACCTGAGGATCGGTGATTTTTCTGCCAGACTGATCGACGACATAAAACACGTCCACAATCTGATCGATCCGGGTTGCGATGCGGGTCAGTTCGACGGAGACGCCCTGCTGATGAAGTGTCAGTGCCAGCGTGTACAGCAGGCCGGGGCTGTCCATTGCGAACACGTCCACGACGGTGAAATTTTCGGAACAGTCGTTGTCGATTGAGACCTGCGGCGGCACTTTCAGAAAGGAACTGGTGCGCCGCTGCATTCGCATCACGGTACTTTTGCGGAAGATGCTGTCGACTGTGATGCGGCCTGTAAGCACGTCGACGACCGCCTGCGACACGCTTTGAATCCGTGCGTCGGGAACCGGGCCGGTGAAGTCGTTGTCGCTGACCTGAAAACAGGCGATCAGCGTGCCGTCCGCCATCGTGCAGGACTGAGCCGTGCAGATATCCATCCGCATTCCGGACAGGATGCCGGCCAGTTTGTGAAAGCTTCCCGGTTCGTACTGCGGCGGTGCCAGAACGCGATACCGCACCGTGTCCGTATCCGAGTCGTACTGTCCTTCGATCCTGACTTCGTTGTCACCGAGCTGCTGAATGATGTCCAGGTCGCGGGCGATGCGGTCCGGTTGTTCGGTCATCAGGTAGAACGCCGGCAGCGCGTCGAGCTGTCGATCGATCCAGGCCGTCCATTCCGGGCCGCTGTTTCCGGGAACAGGCAAAATGGATTGCCGCACATGATCACGAATCGTGGCCAGTCGTTCCTGTTCCATGTGCTGGAACGGTCGGCCGCTGATGATTTCCATAGTCCGGCTGTAAAGTTCGGCCAGCAGTTCCCCCTTCCAGTCCGTCCAGACGTCGGGACCAACCGCTTTGATGTCCGCGACGCACAGCACGTAGAGCATGCGGAGCTGTTCGGGTGAACCGACCAGCCGCGCGAAATCGGTCAGTAGTGACGGGTCTGTGATATCGCGTCGAAAGGCCAGGTCGGGCATGACCAGGTGGTGCCGGACGAGGAACTTCATCATCTGTTTCTTGTGCTCTGCCATCTGCAGGCGCAGAGCGACACTTTCGCAGATCTCGGCTCCGATGATGCTGTGATCGCCGGCTCGGCCCTTGCCGATATCGTGCATCAGCAGTGACAGATGGAGTGTCGCCTTGTGGCGAACTCCGCGGTAAGCCGTGCCGACCGGAGAATCGTCGCGAGCCAGCGAAACAACTTCGTGAATGGTCTTCAGTGTGTGCTCGTCCACGGTGTAGCTGTGGTACTGATTGAACTGCATGAGGCAGCCGATTTCTGCGAATTCCGGGATCAGCCACTGCAGCAGTCCGGTTTCGTTCATCATGCGCAGCGTTTGCGGCAGTCCGTCGGTGGTTCGCAGGATCCAGCGAAACCGCTGGGCCGCTTCGCGCGAAATTTCCCGCGGCAGCCGCGGCACAATTTTCCCGATCGTCTTGCGCAGCGACGGTGCCAGCCCCAGATTGTCTCGTGCCGCACAGACGAACAGATCAAGCACCGCGGTCGGATTGTTGTGGAGTTCCGACAGCCCTTCGTCCGGCAGGTCCAGCACACCGGATTCGACGATGTAGCCCTGCGGCAGTTTCGACCTCGACGGCCGGATCGCCTTGTAGATGCGCTGCAGAATGGTGGGCTGCTGGTGAACTTCGGTGACTCGGCGAGTGATTTCCGACACCTGTGACGTCTGGCGAAAGTACTCCTGCATAAAGACTTCCGCGCCGCGCAGCGAATTCTGGTCCGCGGACACTTTCCCGTTGGCGATGAGAAGCTGCAGTTCGCGAGTCAGCACGTCCTGCTTCAGCTTCGCATGGCAGTGCAGCTTGACTCGCAGCGTTGTCAGAAACTCGTCCGCTCCCGCCAGCGCTGCCAGTTCACGAATCCGCAGTTCCGAATGTTCCAGCATTGCGGCGGGATGAGCGTCGCCGTGCCGGACAAATGTCACCCAGCGCAGCAGATGCAGATCCCGCAGGCCGCCGGGAGACCGTTTTACATCGGGTTCCAACTGATTGACGGAATCTCCGCGGGCCAGCCATTCGTCGCGGCGAGCGGCCACGCAGCGTTCGACGAACGGATCGGGGTTGTCTCCGCCGAACACCTTGCGCTGCAGCTTCTGCTTGAGCAGCGCGAACAGCGATTTCGACCCGGTCAGCAGCCGCATTTCAATCAGGGATGTCGCGAACTGGATGTCGTCCTGAGCAAAGCGGATCACGTCGTCCGGTGTACGAATGCTGTGCCCGAGCTGCAGTCCGCTGTCCCAGCAGTCGCGAACGAATGCCGACATCGCCGTGTTCAGTCGCGACACAGATTTGGGCTCGCAGAGCAGCAACAGGTCGACGTCGGAATACGGAGCGGGACGCCGACGGCCGTTGCCGCCGACACAGATCACAGCCAGCGACGCGTCGTCGGCGAACCCGGCCGAAGGCAACCGATGGTGAATCATCGCCGTCAGCAGTTCATCCATGCGGTCGGAATACCATTCGCAGATCTCGATGCCGCTGCTTCCCGCGTCGCAGCGCTCCGCCGCACCCCGACGGTACTCGGCGATCAGACGTCGCCGTTCTGCCACCTGAGAAACATTGATTTCCAATACCGCCGACTCAGCCACCGGAATACTCACTGATTGCTACCCGCCGTTTCAAGCACGCCAAAACCCTCGAATGCCGTCAGTCTATCGAAACGACCAGGCCAACGTACACGGCAGAGTCGGCAGTCGGCAGTCGGGAGCGGATCGCTTGCTTTGGAATCGCCGCTGGTTGCAACGACGCAGCGAAGTCTCATACTACGCGCGGAGTCACTCCTGCCCGCAAATTTCAACCATCAGACTGGATGCCAGATATGACAGACGTTCGTCAGGGTGCCGTTACACTGAAGGGAAACCCCGTGGATCTCGCCGGAAAGGCTTTGACCGCCGGTGACTCGGCACCAGATTTTTCACTGCAAGGCAATGGGCTGGAAGAAGTCACACTTGCGTCCAGCGCCGGCAAGACGCGCATCATCGCCACGGTTCCGTCGCTGGATACGGGCACGTGCCACGCCGAAACCAAACGCTTCAACGACGAAGCCGCGAAAATGGCAGACGTGGAAGTGCTGGTCGTCAGTATGGATTTGCCGTTCGGGCAAAAACGCTGGTGCGGAGCGGAAGGCGTGTCCAACGTCAAGACCCTGAGTGCTCATCGCTGCACGAAATTCGGCGAAGACTACGGCGTACTGATCAAAGGCGGTGCGCTCGATCGCTGTCTGGCC
>CAZHET010000248.1:0-9492 GCA_964531585.1 uncultured Planctomycetaceae bacterium
ATCTGACATCTCAACGGCCCGGTGTGTGTGTTTCGGCCCGGTGTGTGAGCTTCGCCGGAACCAGGATCGGCTGCCGTGCCATGAACGCTCCGGAACGAAGGGAACGCCCCGGAACGAAGGGACAACCAAAATGCAGGCATACGAACTCCAGAACTCCTTCGGCATTGATTCGTTGACAATCGTCGATCGGCCTGAGCCTGGCGTCGCAGCGGGCCAGGTAGTTGTGAAAATGACGACATGGTCACTGAACTATCGTGACCTGATGACCGTCAGCGGCACCTACAACCCGAAAATGAAACTTCCGATGACGCCGCTGTCGGACGGCGTCGGCGAAGTTGTCGAAGTCGGTGCGGGCGTGAATCGCGTGAAGGTTGGCGATCGCATCGCGGGGATTTTCATGGAGGACTGGATCGACGGAGAGCTTTCAGCGGCCGCGGCAAAGTCCGCTCGCGGCGGTGCCATCGACGGCCTGCTGGCGGAATTCGTCGCCATGAAAGCGGACGGCGTCGTTCAGGTTCCGAAACATCTGACTGATGAAGAAGCGGCGACACTGCCTTGTGCCGCCGTGACCGCGTGGCATGGCCTGGTGACGGACGGGAACATCACAGCAGACGACATCGTGCTGGTACTCGGCACGGGAGGAGTCAGTCTGTTCGCGGCACAGTTCGCCATTGCCAGCGGGGCGAAGGTCATCGGCACGTCGAGCAGCGATCAGAAGCTGCAGCGGCTGCGGGAACTCGGAGTCTCGGAAACCATCAACTACAAACAAACACCGGATTGGGCCACAAAGGTCCTTGAACTGACCAACGGCACGGGCGTCGATCACATCGTGGAAGTCGGCGGCGCAGGAACGCTGCCACAGTCGCTCCGGGCAGTTCGCATGGGAGGGCGAATCAGCCTGATCGGCGTGCTCAGCGAGCCTGGCGGCGAAATCAATCCGATTCCGATCCTGATGAAGGGAGTGCGCGTGCAGGGCATCTACGTTGGCAGCCGCGAAATGTTCGAAGCGATGAATGCGTTCGTTGCACAACACTCCCTGCGTCCGGTGATTGATCGCGTTTTTGCCTTCGAGGATGTGCGGGACGCATTCCGCCACCTGCAAAGCGGCGCTCATTTCGGAAAGATTGTGGTTCGCCGGTGATTCGTCAGAACGGCAGCGGATGACGAGCTTTCATCCGCTGTGCCGCTCGGTCTGTCCGTCGGCGTTTCGTTCTGCATCGCGCGCTCGAACAAGGCGACTGATGGCGCGGAATTGGTCGGTCCCGGCGACTTCGCACCATTCGAACGCGACACTTTCGGCCGTGCAGATTGTCACCGCGCTGTCTCGCAGTCGGTCGAGGGCCTTGTCGTGATCGATTGCGTGTCGGCTGCCAACGGCGTCGGCCACGACGGAAACACGAAACCCGCGGCCAGCCAGATCCAGCGCGGTCTGCAGAACGCACACGTGAGTTTCGATGCCGGCGATGACGATCTGATCACGGCAGTCGGCGGAGTCCCGGGCCAGCCCGGCAGCGGCATCTGTCATCCGACAGAATTCGTCGGCAGCGCTGAAGCGGAGCTTTTCGAAACGCTGTGCGGCGGCGGCATTGCAGAGGATCTCGTCAATCGTCGGCCCGAGTCCGTGCGGGTACTGTTCGGAAATGCAGACCGGGACGCTGGCCAGTTCCGCTGTCTTCAGCAGGAAGTTGACAGTCGGAATGATGCGATCCGCGGTGGGAATCACGGGAATCAGTTTCTGCTGCAGGTCAACGATCAGCAGGCAGGATCGGGCCCTGTCCAGCAGGTCCGGACTTCGCATCAGGTCGATGTTGGTTGAGTCAGGATCGACGTCGGGCACGGGATTTCTCGCAGGATGTCATGCAGACCGCAGCATTGCGGGTGAGGATTTCGAAGGACGGTCACAGGACGCGGCCGGGCCGGTTGCTTTCACGAAGGGCGCGAGTGCTGTCAAAAAGCGCAGGAATTGTCAAAAGTGCAGCACTCCTACGGAAGTTGCGTGTTCGTAAGGTAGCGGTTTTTGCGTTTCCCGTCTCGAAACCTGTCGTGTGTCCAGGAGTTTGCCATGAGAGTTTCAGTTTCAGCTCGTTGTGCGGCGGCCGTGTGCTTCGTCGCACTGTTGTGTTGCAGCATCGCGGACGCCCAGCCGCCCGGCGGTGGCCGGGGAGGCCGCGGTGGCAGAGGCGGCTTCGGCCGGGACTTTGGTGCTCCCCAGGTGGATCGGGCGACGCTGCTGCGGTCTGATCAGGTGAAAGAAGAACTGCAGGTCGACGACGGTCTGTCTGCCACGATCGAGGCTGCTCTGACTGCCTTTCGCGAAGAACAGGGCGCGGGTGGACCGCGGGATTTCGGTGCTCTGCGTGATATGTCCGAAGACGAACGCACGGCGTTCTTTGAAAAAATGCAGAAAGACCGCGAAGAACGCAGCAGGAAACAGGACGAAGTTCTCGGAGCGCTGCTGAATCCGGAACAGACAAAGCGAATCGACGAAATCACTCTGCAGGCCAATCTGATGATGGGGGCCGTCGCAACTCTGAAGTCCGACGCATTGAAGCAGAAACTGTCGCTGTCGGAAGAGCAGATCACCAAACTGGACGCTGTTGAAGAAGCGGCTGGTGCGAAACGAATGGAAATGTTCGCCGGCCTGCGGGGCGGCGGCGGACCTCCTTCGCCCGAGGCAAGGGAAGAGATGCGGAAGAAAGGGCAGAAACTGTTTGAGCAGACGTTGAAGGACGCGGTCGCGGTGCTTACCGAAGCACAGCAGAAGCAACTGGACGAAATGAAGGGCGAAGCGTTCGAAATCGACATGGCGACACTGCGTGGACCGGGCCGTGGCGGCTTTGGCGGTGGTGGATTCGGCGGCGGCGGTGGTGGATTCGGCGGCGGTCGTCGTGGTGGCGCAGGCGGCGGTGGTCGCAATCGTCCGCCGGCGGATGACGCCAACTAACCAATTCGGGTCGGCTGGTCGCCGGTCACGTGGTCTGTAGAATCTGTCCTGGGGCGCTCACGGCGCCCCAGACAGTTTCTGTTCCCATACGCCGTGAAAGACAGCCCGTTGAGACTCACAGCCCGAATATTGTCCATTGCCTGCCTGCTTTCTCTGCCGCAGCAGGCTCACGCTGAAGAACCCGCGCTGGCCCCGCTGACCGCAGCAGAGCAGCAGGCGCTGGATTCGATTGAAGCCGGTCGCGTGCTGAGCACGGTTTCATTTCTGGCAGCCGATGAGCTGGCCGGACGAGACACGCCTTCCAAAGAGCTGCAGATCGCTGCTGCGTACGTCGCCGCTCGGTTTCGCGGTGCCGGCCTGCTGGGACTGGCCGACGACGGCAGCTTCTTCCAAACGCACCAGCTCACCGTTATCAGACCGCCCTCCGACGGGTTTCAACTTCAAACTTCCACAGGCGAAGACGTTGGCCTGCTGGGAGTCCTTGCCGCAACGCGCGAGCCGGCCGAAGTTCGCGGAATCGTCATTGATGCGGCGCAAGCTGCGGCGGCAGACACGGTCGACGGCCTGGTGCTGGTGGACGATGTCCCGTTACCTCCGCAGGCGCTGAGCCGACCGCAGATGGCGCTGTCAGTCTGGTCCAGACGTGTCCGCGAGTTCCGCAAGAAGGGGGCAGCGGCAGTTCTCGTGCGTCCGGCCGAGGGCAGCCTGTTGCCGGAACTGCTGGCAACACTCCGCAACGAAAACCGCCTGACTTCCGACGCAACATCGTTCGACTTTCCCGTTGTTGTGCTCGACGCCTCGACCGGCGATCTGACCGGCAGCGAAGTCAGCCTGACGGTGCCCGCTGAAGTGACGGAGACCGTCGACGTTCGCAATGTCGTCGGCGTTTTGCGCGGCAGTGATCCGCAACTGGCCGATGAAGCTGTTCTGATTACGGCTCACCTGGATCACATCGGCACTGTCGACTACGGTGCCGATCAGATTAACAACGGAGCAGATGACAACGCCACGGGAGTCACGGGAGTCATCACACTGGCGGACGCGTTTAGCAGGCTGCGGCCGACACCGCGCCGATCGGTGATCTTCATGACCTTCTGGGGTGAAGAAAAAGGCCTGCTCGGATCAAAACACTTCGCTCAGCATCCCCTGTGGCCGCTGGACAGGATCGTGGCCAACGTCAACCTCGAAATGATCGGCCGGCCCGAAGAGGATGCTCGCGAAAAGGCGTGGATGACAGGCTGGAAGCATTCCAATCTGGGCGACCTGCTGAACGCGGGCTCAAGTCGTGTCGGTGTGACGATTTTTGACCGCTCCGACATCGGCGAAATGCTGTACACACGCAGCGACAACGCGTCTTTTGTCCAGCACGGCGTGATCGCACACAGCGTGTCGGCGGGTTCACTGCATTCCGACTATCATCAACCGGGCGATGAATGGACGAAGCTGGACATTCCTCATATGACTCGCGTCATTCAGGGCCTGTTTGCGGGTGTGCTTCCGCTGGCGGATGGTGCAGCAACACCGGAGAAGCGGTAACGCAGTTTGTGTCTCTGCGGGAAGACGAGGTTCTCGCGGAGCCACGTGTGTCGCGGAACGCCCGCTGCGGCAGCGACCTGACCGAAGCTTTGCTTTTCCGCAACGGCGGCAACCCATTCACGCTGCTGTTCGCGCGGTACTGTCCGGATTTTCGCGCCAGCCTCGTCGCGATGCAGCTCTGTTTCGAAGCAGATCAACGACATGCAACTTCTCAAGACACTGACTCAAACACCTTCCGTTCCCGGTCGCGAGGACCGCATTCGCAAGGTCATTGAAGACCACGTCAAAGCCGCAGGGTTGTTTGACGAAATCCACACCGACGCGATGGGGTCGCTGATCGGAATCCGCAGGGCACGGCCGCATGGCGGAACGGTTCCTGGTACGCCAAAGAAAGTGATGCTGGCGGCTCACATGGACCAGATCGGATTCCTTGTCAGGCACATCGACGACAACGGCTTCCTGCGAGTCAATCCTGTCGGCGGCTTCGACACTCGCAACCTGTTTGCTCGCCGCGTTCGTGTCTGCACGGCCAGCCACGGCGATCTGGTCGGCGTCATGAATCCGGGAGGCCGCCCGATCCATATCGCGACTGACGAAGAGAAGAAAAAGGTTCCGCAGATCGGCGAGTTTTTCGTCGATCTCGGGCTGAACGGTGATACTGTTGCCCAGCAGGTTCGCATCGGCGACATGGTTGTGCTGGACGGACCGTTCGGCGAAGTCGGCGAGTATGTCGTGTCTCAGTGTCTCGATAATCGCATCGGCTGCTGGGCTCAGATTCGCTGTCTGGAAAACCTGCAGCACCATCGCTGCGACATCTACGCGGCATGGACAGTTCAGGAAGAAGTCGGCCTGCGCGGAGCGATGCCGGCGGCCTTCGGGATCGATCCGGACATCGGCATCGCCTGCGACACGACGCTGTGCTGCAAGACACCGGGAGTTCCCGAGGAAGATCGTGTTACTGTGGCTGGCGACGGAGTAGCGCTGCACGTGATGGATTCGTCGATGATCTCCGACATCCGGCTGATCGAAGACATCGAAACGATCGGGAGGGAAAAACAGATCCGCTGCCAGCGAGCCATCCTGCCTCGCGGCGGTCAGGACGGAGCCGCCATCCAGCGCAGCCGCAAAGGCGTTCGCACTGTGGCGTTCGCCTGTCCCGTGAAGTACATCCACACAGTGACCGAAATGTCTCACAGGAACGACCTGGAAAGCTACCCGGCTCTGCTGACGGCGTGGCTGGAAACTCTGTGAGTCCCGTGAGGCAACTACGCGGCAGCATCACCTGAGTCGCCGGGCAACTGACCGGTGCCTGGTGTCCCGCACGCGGCAGTCGTATCATGTCGCCTTGCTGATTCCCTTTCAGCGCCTGTGCTCGATGCCCGGCAATCTGATGCAGCACGTTCTGTGACTCATCGCGCCGCGGCGTATCCCTTCTTACCGGAGTCTGCCTGATGCCGACGGAAACATCTCATGCACTACAGCATCTGCACCACCTGTTGCAGCAACTGGAAGCGGCGGAAACCCTTCTCTCGCACGGTCCGAAACGCATCGCTGCCGCACAGAAGAAAGTTGCCGCACTCGAACAGGCATGCGTCGATCAGAAGGCACAGGTCCAGACCATCCGCAAGGCGTCAGACCAGAAATCGCTGACACTGAAGAGTCACGAGGCCGACATCCGGAAGTTCACACAGCGTCTCAACGAAGCCACATCGAACAAAGAGTACGACATCATCATGGCTCAGGTGACGGCAGAAAAAGCCGTCAACGCGAAGCTGGAAGATGAAATCCTCAGCCTGCTGACTCAGGTCGATGAAGCAACGGATCGCCTGGCCCAGTTGCAGGCGGATGTGCAGGCGGCGAAAGACAACGCTCAGGCGGTGGAAGCAGACGTGCGCAGCCGCGAACCCGGTGTGATCGCCGACGTGGACCGGCTGAAGGCGGAGATACGCGAGGCCGAATCAGCCATTCCCGCGGGAGAATGTTTCGGCAAGTACCGCCGCCTGGTTCAGTCGATGGCTGCTGCCGCGATGGCAGAAATGCATGGCGGATTCTGCATGGCCTGCAACACGCGCGTCACACCGCAGGATGCCGTGCGCATTAACCTTGGCGAATTCGTCACGTGCCGTGCATGTGGCCGCATTCAGTATGCCGTCGCGGAATGAGGCTTACGGACCAGTCCAGTTGTACTGGTTCAGCGTCAGGCACAGAAAGATGATGCCGGTGATCACTGCGGCCAGCGACACAAACATCAAGCCATCGTAGACGGTTGGATCAGAGTTTCGTTGTGACATAGTCCCCTCGCTCGATGCTTCCGTTACGTGTGTCTTCCACAACGATGCCCACGGCCGAGTCCGGATAGACGTCGTAAACGCGGATATCGGCCTTGAATTTTCCTGGTCCGTAGACGGTCAGAATCTGGTCCTTGAAGACCTTATCATCGCTGCCGATAGTGATTTCGACATATTCCTGGCTGCGGTCGCGGCTTCTGTGCGTTGCCGTCACAAGACCCTCAACCTTTTCGATTTCCTTCGGCACGGGGCCAACGACTGCCGCTCGCGGATCCAGACCGTTCTGGCGGGCCAGATCGGTGAGGCGACCGATTTCGGCAAGCTGCTGCTGTTCTTTCTCACGGGCCGAGGCCACCAGGCCGCTCAGGTCCAGATTTTCGTCTTCCCGCTGACGGATGTCGCGGATCAACTGGCTGATACGATTTCGCTGCGCCTGCACTTCCGCCCGAAGGTCAGTCGATTCCGCAAGCCGCGATGCAGCTTCGGCATTCGCAACTTCGATTTCGGCGATCGCCTTGTCGCGTTCCTGACGAACTTCTTCCAGCAGGTCGTTGCTGGTCTGAGTTCTGGTCAGCGATTCCTGCAGGTCGGACCTCAGCTTGTCACGTTCTTCGGTGGCAGCGACCAGCGATGTGTTGATCTCTTCCAGCTTCTGCACCGTGGCCTGCTTTTCGGCCGTCAACTGCTGATTAAAGTCAGCAGCCTTCTTCTGCTCATCCAGCGCTTTGTCGCGCCACTGCCCCTGAAATGTGTACACCGCACCGGCGAAACACATAAACAGGATGCTGAAGACCAGTTGAAGGATGATCAACATCTTCCCGACGACGTTATTCATCGAGCATACTCCGCATCAACGACAGGCTGATTCTTAGGGATTGATCTGGTTTTGAAGTTGCTGCCGGCGAGCCTGCAGCGACTGGTTGTCCAACTGCAGACGCAGCAGCCGGTCTGTCAGAGTTTTCTGCAGCTCCTGCAGGCGGTACAGGTCCGTTCGGATTTCTTCCAACTGGCTCTGCAATCGCACAACGTCCTGTCGCCGCTGAGCCGTCTCGTCGCGAGTGGCCTTCCCCTGCACGCTCAACGCCTGCAGTTCCTGCGACTTCTGCTTCAGTTCCTGATCGTAATTGCCGGCGACCTGCGTCAGCGTTGCGATTCGGGAATTCAGCGATTCCATATCCTGTTGCTGCTGCACGGTGATCCGTTCAATCTCCGAGCGGATCTGGGACACCTTCTGACTCATTTCTGACGTCTCGCTGCTGAGCTTCTGGCTCAGGTGATTGCGAGCTTTCAGAATAGCATCGTACGCGTTTGATGCCGATCCGACGTTGTCTTTGGCTCCGATGCGCTGAGTCACCGTCCAGGAGGTGGTACCGACACCGCCTTCGAAGTTGTAGTCCTGAAGTTCGGGCGAAAACATGGCGGCTCGAGCGTCCGGACGACCGTAGTATCCGGCGATCGATGCACCCAACAGCACGACGCTGGTGATTGCCAGTACGATGGTTGCAAGTTTTGGAAACGCGGCTTTCATGGTGTGTCGAGTTTCCCCGGATTCGTGAAAATAGTCCGACTCATGTCGCTGGCTGAACCCTCCTGTCGCGCGTTCTTCTGCGGAAGACCCGATTGCGACATCTGCCGGCTGCCCGGCTTTTATACGGCGCACGAAGAATTTGAGTCAAACAGAAAGTCAGTGCGCCGTTACATTTGAGGGCGCTCGCTGCCTCGTGGCCGCAGGACTGACGATGCCGCCCCGATCCAATCCGGCCACCTTACGGAGCAGAACCGCGAACCTGCGGACCAGAACCGCGAAGTGGCAGCACGTCATCCGTCATCACGTTTTTGCGTTGTTTTCACTGGTCCGCCGAATCTGGTATCGGCTGCAAGTCGCACCAACTGAGTAAACGCTGACGAAAACGTTTTTCCCTGCCAAAGCCGATCAACGCCTGCAACCGAAATAAAGCGTACACGCGCTCCAGAGCGACCCGCGCTGGCAGTAATCTGTACATATGAACATATTTCTAAAGCGCTGTCCAGGGCTGCACTTTTTGCCGGGGTTGCTAAGCTTGCCAGCCCCCGGAGGTAATCAGAATGTCGAAAACAACGCTCAAGCCTCTTCCGCAGCGAGCCGCCAGGTCTCGGCGCGAGGTTCCGAAGGTGTGGCCCGGCCAGCCGCATCCGCTGGGAGCAACCTGGGACGGCCAGGGCGTCAACTTCGCCATATTTTCCGAGAATGCCACAAAGGTTGAACTCTGCCTGTTCGACGATCCGGCCGACAAGCAGGAATCCGTCCGTGTGGAACTGAGCGAACAGACGGATCTGGTCTGGCACGGCTACGTTCCTGGATTGAAACCTGGCCAGTTGTACGGATACCGGATTCACGGTGAGTACAACCCGTACATCGGTCATCGCTTCAACGCGAACAAGATTGTGCTGGATCCTTATGCGCGGGCGATCGGCCGCGGAATTCAGTGGTCAGACGCCATGTTCGGCTACGACACGGTTCATGACGATCTGACTCGCGACGACCGCGACAACGCCGCGTTTGCTCCGCTGGGGACCGTCATCAGTTCCGGCTTCGACTGGCAGGGCGATCAGCACCTGCGCACGCCGTGGCACAAGACGCTGATCTATGAGACTCACGTCAAAGGGTTCACGAAACTTCATCCCGGCGTTCCGGAAGAACTGCGGGGAACCTATTCGGGCATGTGCTCGCCGGCGGCCATCGAC
>CAZHET010000249.1:0-9484 GCA_964531585.1 uncultured Planctomycetaceae bacterium
CGCTAGCCGCCGGTGTCTGCGTTGAAAAACGCAGGGAAGAACCGGCGGCTAGCGCCGTGCCGCTCACAGATCAGAGCTAAAGTGAGTGATATAGAACGCACGCCCGCGGCACGTGAATTGGGAGAGTGAGTTCGCAAATGGACGTGCTGGTCGGGTCGGCATTGAGCCGGAAAGCCGCAGGCCGCGAATTCACTGAGTTTAAACCGGATGTCGTGGGCGGTAAAATGTCGCAGCGGGCAACTGACGCCGTCCCACCGTACTCACTGCAAAGAAATCCCACCGGCAAGCTCCCATGACCCAGACACGTATCATTTCAGGTTTCGCATCATTCGTGATGGCAGCCGTCATCGTTGTGCCGACACCGATGTTTTCGGCTGAACCTGCTGCCGACGCGAAGGTCGACTTCGCTCGAGAAATTCTGCCGATTCTGTCCAACAAATGTTTCGTGTGTCACGGCCCGGACTCGGAAGACCCGGAAGGACTGCGGCTGGATTCGTTCGAAGCCGCCAGCAGCGATCGTGGCGGCTATCGTGCCATCGATCCGGAACATCCGGAAAAGAGCGAGGTTCTGAGCCGCATTCATTCCAGCGATCAGCCGATGCCGCCCGCTGACGCAGAAAAGCAACTGACGGATGCTGAACGCGATGTCATCAGTCGCTGGGTGAAGCAGGGTGGGACTTATGCGATGCACTGGGCGTTTGTGCCGCCGAAGAAGCAACCTCCGGCAGATGCCGTATCCACAAACGGTAAAGACGTGATTGATGCGTTCATCGCGCAGAAACACAGGGAGCAGGGCGTCACGTTTGCCGAAGAGGCCGATCCGGCGACGCTTGCCCGACGCGCGGCTCTGACACTGACCGGCCTGCCTCCGGAACCCGATCAGTTGGCGGATTTTCTGGCCGACCAGCGTCCGGATGCCTATGAACGCTTCGTCGACGGCCTGCTTGCGAGTCCGCGGTTCGGTGAGCATTTTGCCCGCTACTGGCTGGACGCGGTTCGCTACGCCGACACTCACGGTCTGCATCTGGACAACCGCCGCGGAATCTACCCGTACCGCGACTGGGTTGTGAATGCCGTTAACAACAGTCTGCCTCTGAACGATTTCATCACGTGGCAGCTCGCCGGTGATCTGTTGCCCGATCCGACACTTGAGCAGCTTGTCGCCACGGGATACGTTCGCCTGAATCCCAGCACCGGGGAAGGCGGAGCGATCCCGGACGAGTTTCAGGTCAAGAACAACTTCGATCGCGTGGAAACTCTCGGCACGGTCTTTCTGGGCATGTCGCTGAACTGCGCTCGCTGCCACACGCACAAGTACGATCCGATTCCGCAGACGGAGTACTACCGGCTGCTGGCATTCTTCAACAACACAACCGAACCACCGCTCGACGGCAACAAGTATGAATATGGTGCCGTTGTCAACGCGCCGCAGAATCAGGACGCATGGAAGGCATGGCACGAACTGGAAGCGGAGCGTCGCGGACTGCTGGAGCAGGCTCGCGCGTCTCTGACCACGACGGCTACCGCCGAAGAAATGACGGCATGGGAAACCGCCGACGCGGCGCAGCGGCTGGCGATGCTGGGCGACGAAAACGGGCCGTTCGCGAGACTTCAGCTGCAGAAGCACGCGGCGGAGATCGCCGCCCGAATCGCTGCCGCAGAAGAAAGCTTCACGACAACTCTGGTCGCGGAAGAACTGCCCGAGCCTCGCGAAACATTCGTGCTGCGTCGGGGGGAATACGACCTGCCCACCGGCGATCCGCTGGAGCCCGGCGTGATCAGCGTGATGGGAACGATGCCCGGTGACGCGCCGCCGAATCGTCTGGGACTTGCGCGCTGGCTGACAGCTCGCGAACACCCGCTGGTCGCGCGAGTGCTCATCAATCGCGTGTGGCAGAACACCTTCGGCTACGGTCTCGTTCGCACACCAGAAGATTTCGGCCTGCAGGGGCGGCAGCCGACTCATCCGGAACTGCTTGACTGGCTGGCCGTCGAACTTCACGACAGCGGCTGGAACCTGAAGCACATGGTTCGACAGATGGTGACCAGTCGCACGTTCCGGCAGAGTTCGGCCTGGCGCGACGGCGTCGACGACCCGGAGAACCGCCTGCTGGCGCGTGGTCCCGGCTATCGCCTCGATGCAGAAGTCATCCGTGACATAGGTCTCTGGTCCGGCAATCTGCTCGATCCGCAAATGGGCGGCGAAGGCGTGAAACCGTATCAGCCCGGCGGCATGTGGGAAGCTCTGGCTCACCCCGCCAGCAACACCAAACAGTATGTTGCCGATACCGGTCCGCGACTGTACCGCCGCAGTCTGTACGTTTACTGGAAGCGCACCAGTCCGCATCCGATGATGACGCTGTTCGACGCTCCCGACCGCGAATCCAGCTGCGTCCGCCGTTCACGAACCAGCACGCCGCTGCAGTCGCTCGGCCTGCTCAACGAAACGCAGCGCATCGAAATGTCACGCACGCTGGCGGAACGAATTCTTCGAGACGCATCCGACACAACCCAGCGCCTGAACCTGCTGTTCACACTCGTCGCCAGCAGGCAGCCCACCAGCGGCGAACGAACGGCGTGCGAGCGTCTGCTGCAGTCAATGCTGGACAGGTACAGCACGGCCGGCGACGACGCTGCGGCTTTGCTTGCCACCGGTGAAGCCCCACGAGACGAAAAGCTCAGTGCGGCCGATCACGCGGCCTGGACTCAGGTCTGCGTCACAGTGCTGGCGAGCGATCTTGCGATTCTGATGTACTAAATCCGCATTCATCCGTTTGATACATGGTCAAAGTCCGGGCCGGCATCCGACAACAAACTCCAACTGACCGCCGAACCGATCCGACTCGCTCGTCCATGACAGGTTAACGGTCCCTCAAATTAACGGTCACTCAAAGAAAGTGCCTTCAATGCAATACACGAATCCACTCCGCGAATACGAACTCATGCTTACCCGTCGCCAGCTCTTTGGGCGGTCGGCGCTCGGTCTTGGCACGGCCGCCATGGCCGGTCTGCTGGGGCCGGAAATGGCATCTGCTGCCGATACCGGCGCGACAGGAACGCATCACACCCCGAAGGCGCAGCGTGTCATCTATCTGTTCATGAGTGGCGGGCCCAGTCACCATGACATGTGGGACTACAAACCCAAAATGACGGACATGTTCAACAAACAGTTGCCCGACGAAATCCGCAGCGGCCAGCGGGTCACCGGGATGACGGCCAATCAGAAGAACGGACTTCCTGTTTGCCCCTCGAAGTACAAGTTCACCAAATACGACAATAATCAGGACGGCGTCTGGGTCAGTGAACTGCTGCCGCATACGGCCACCGTGGCGAAGGAATTGTGCGTCGTTCACAGCACGTTCACCGAGGCCATTAACCACGATCCGGCGATCACTTTCATTCAGACGGGCAGCCAGATTCCCGGCCGGCCCAGTCTGGGAGCGTGGCTCAGCTACGGGCTGGGCAGCACGAATGAAAATCTGCCGCGCTACGTCGTGATGCACGCGCGGACGAATTTTGCCGAGCAGAGCCTGTTCAATCGTCTGTGGGGCACCGGCTTCATGCCTTCGGATCATCAGGGCATGCTGCTGCGGAGTACCGGTGACCCCGTCCTGTATCTCAGCAACCCCGGTGGCGTCACTTCTGCCGACCGTCGGTCACAGCTCGACGCACTGGCCGCACTTAACGCCAGCCAGCACGATCGCTTTGCCGATCCCGAAATCCTGGCTCGCATTCGTCAGCACGAAATGGCGTACCGAATGCAGACATCTGTTCCCGAACTGATGGACCTTTCCGGCGAAACCGAAGAGACGTTCAAACTTTACGGCGAAGACGCGAAGACTCCCGGAACGTTCGCTGCCTGCTGCCTGAACGCTCGCCGACTGGCTGAACGCGGAGTCCGCAACATCCAGATCTTCCACCGCGGCTGGGACGCTCACGGCAATCTGCCGAAGGAACATGAGTCGCAGTGCAAAGATATCGACCAGGGCTGCGCAGGCCTGATCAGGGACCTTCGTCAGCGAGGGATGCTGGACGAAACGCTGGTCATCTGGGGCGGCGAGTTCGGCCGCACGGCATACTGTCAGGGCAATCTGACCAGAGACGACTACGGCCGGGACCACCACCCGAGATGTTTCACGACCTGGATGGCTGGCGGTGGCGTCAAGCCCGGCATCACCTATGGTCGCACGGACGACTACGGCTACAACATCACCGATGCCGACGGAGTCACGCTGTCACCTCAGCCCACGCCGGCCACATGGACTCCCGGCACGATGCATATCCACGATCTGAACGCGACGATTCTGCATCTGGCGGGTATCGATCACAAGCGTCTGACCTACCGCTATCAGGGCCGCGACTTCCGCCTGACCGACGTTCACGGTCACGTGATTCACGACATTCTGGCGTGACGATCGAGCCAGTCTTCCGCCCATACGCACCAGCCGTTCGTTCTGTCTGCGTTTCGGTCCAATGGGCAAGTTTGCCCGGCTCTGTGTGTTTCGGCCCAACGGGCCAGCCGTTCGTGCAGCCTGGGGCATCGCCCCACGAATGCGTCCCCACAACGCACGAAGTCCCAACGGGACGACCGTTCGAAGTGGTTTCACGTATTGTTATCGGCTGGGATCCGTGAATCGATAACCACATCGCCTTTTGAACTGCCGGCCCGTTGGGCCTGAATCGAATTTTCGCACCGCTACTTTGTCACAGGCTGGACGAATGGTCGTCCCGTTGGGACTGAACTTCGAGGACGAGGGGCGAGTACGATTGAGTGCAAGCACACGGGATTCAACGCATGACCAATGAATGGACCAAACCGGAACGCGCCGAAGCGTATCTCGCGCGAATGAATGACATCCCGCATCGCATGGAAGGCGAGGCCACGCTGCTGGCGGAGGTTCCCGTCGCTGCAAGGCAAGTCCTTGATCTCGGCTGGGGCAACGGTCATTTAGTGAGCCTCGTGCTGACAGACTGTCCGAACGCCACCGGCACGGGCGTCGACTTTTTGCCGCCGATGTTGAAGCAGGCTCGTCAACGGTTTGCCGCCGACAACCGCGTGTCCACAGACTGCATTTCTGGAACGCGGCGCGTCGTCGACGCCGATCATCGCTATCTTCGCCGGAATCTCGTTGCTGATCTTAGGTCTGTTACTGATTCGCTGGCTGATCGACGGGCCAGTGTAGCAGCCCTGCCGGCATCCACAGGGACCAGGAAAAGACATCTGTCGGTGACCGAAGACAGCAGTCACGCGCACAAAGCGCCGGCGATGGCCGAAGTCACGGAAACAGCCCGAGTCTCATCCACTGACGGCGAGCTATGATCTGACTGACCGTGTTGAAGCGGAGGCAAATGGTCGTCGCACGGCCGATAGCTGTTATTCCGCCGATGGCAGCAGCACCAGATTCAATGCGAAAGTGGTCATGCCATTTGTGCTGCCGCGGGTGAAACAATTCCACAGTGATTCCCGTGTTGCCATCAGGGAATTCCGTGCGAACAGCTTTTAACAGATTGCACGACCTGCAAGCCAGGGCAAGATTACATTCTTCATCCGCGCCGCCCTTTTGCAGCGGAACGATGTGCTCAACTTCAAATGCGAAGTTAAAAATCGCTTCCGGAGCAGTGCAGTACTCGCAACGGTGACCGGCACGCGCTGCGACAGATTGATAGCGACGACTCATTCATCCAGTTCGTCGGCGATGGCTTGCGCACGTCTGCCGGATGCCTGCAGTTCGGCATTTACGAGAGCGTCGAGTTCTGCCTTGTCGTGCTCCGGAAGTGCAGCGCCCGTATCGCGAGCGGACCGCCATCGTTCCATCAGCAGCCGCAGCCGGTTCTTCTGTTCCTCGGTGAAGTAGCGATCGGGCCGGCAATTCTGCAGAACGACAAGCGTGCCGGACTCCTCGGAATCCAGTTGCGCTGCAATGGCGTCCAGTGCTTCGCCCGGCGTCTTCCCGTTGCCATGTCGGTCGCCGGCGACAGCTTGAAAGGTGTGCCCCCCCGCACTGTCGGGGACATTCAGAATCGAAATAGTCCTCATGCCGATACCCTGTGAGTAACTTCACCGGCCCTGCGACTAATGAGCAGCGTCTGTTTCGCCAGCGACCGGCGGACCGTCGACTTCGTCGCCAGCGGAGTCTGGATTTTCGTTCGCCTCACCCGTCACGGAATGATGTTCTTCGGTCACAACGATTACACGAATTTGGTGGAATCGCTGCAGCATCGAGCTTGCGTCGTGCGGTAGCAATACCGCTCCAAGAGTCGCACGCGATCGTTTGATGGCACCCAGAACCAGGCGCGCATCCCTGCTGGTCTTCACGAACATGGCATTGCCTTCCGTTTCACAGGATCGCAATGGCTCGCCCGTCTTTGGATCCAGCAGTTTCGGATTGCTGAATCTGAACTCCTGGGGCTCCAAAATCCAAATGTTGAATTCTTTGCCAAACGTCCGGGTCACCAGTCTGGGAGAGTTTTCTTTCCGCTGCGGTCTCTCCGACTCGTCGGCTTTCAATACGTTGCGGGGGACTTCAGTGTCGGCGAATACGATGCGGGTACTGTCCATATTGGCGTATCTGACCTCCGGCGTGGCGACGGGGATGTCGGCCGTCAGCGACCATTTCCCGGCTGCAGGGTCGTCGATCGTGATTTTGTATGTGCCAAGCGTTGCCAGTTTGCCAGATTCTTCATCGGCATCAGCTTTGGAGGTCTGCGCAACTGCAACCTGAGTCGCTCCGGCACAGATGCCCAGACATGTCAGCAAAGAAAGACAGACCGACATCTTCATCACTGTCGCCTTTCTCATCATCTTCGCCTTTCTGCGTAACGCTGCGGCCCACCTGGAGACCGACGCGTCTGGTTGTTCATTTTCCCGCCAGTGAATGGATTCTACCAGTCCTTGCAGAAAGATCGTGCACCAAATGCAGAAGCCCGGCTGAGTTTCCTCAGGCCGGGCTTTTTGGCGTTTGATGAAATCGGGGTCGGATCTACTCGTCGAACTCCGGGCGGCGTTCTCCCAGTTGTTCCTTCAATCGTCCCACGATGCTGCTGTGCATCTGGCTGACGCGTGATTCTGACAGGCCGAGCGTGCTGCCGATTTCCTTCATCGTCAGCTCTTCGTAGTAGTACAGGATGATGATCAGCCGTTCGTTGCGGTTCAGGCCCTTGGTGACCAGCTTCATCAGGTCCAGCTTCTGAATGCCGTTGGTGGGATCTTCTCCCTTGGCATCCTCCAGAACGTCGACTTCACGGACGTCCTTGTAGCTGTCTGTTTCGTACCACTTTTTGTTCAGACTGACCAGGTTGACGGCGCTGGCTTCGGTTTTCAGGCGTTCGAATTCAAGGATTGGCAGCCCCATCTGAGCGGCGATTTCGGCGTCAGTCGGCGGCCGGCCCGTGCGAGCTTCGACGGCTTTGCGAGCCGCTTCCATCTTGCTGGCCTTGCTGCGAACCAGGCGAGGAACCCAGTCCATCGTCCGCAGTTCATCCAGCATGGCTCCGCGGATTCGCGGTACGCAGTAGGTTTCGAACTTGACTCCCCGGTCCATATCAAAAGCTTCGATCGCGTCCATCAGACCGAAGACCCCGGCGGACATCAGATCATTCAGATCCACTCCTTCGGGAAGCTTGGCCCAGACACGTTCTGCGTTGTATCTCACCAGCGGCAGGTACCGCTCCATCAGCCGATTTCGCAGAGCCTGATTCGTCTGGTCTTTTTTGAATTCGACCCAGACGTCTGCGACATCTTCACTGAGCTTCGTAGCCATTCAATCCTCCATGACGAACAGCACACTGTGTGTGCATGACGCTCCGTATCCGGAAGCATCGGCAAAGAACAGCCCGTGGATTCAGCAAAACCATCAGCGTTTGACAGACTCGTCTGTTGTCGCACAGCCCGGCAGATTCTGCTGAAACTGGTGTCAACAACCGCGTTTGTCGTTTCCGCTTACGAACCGTCTTGCTGAGTCAGGCCGTTCTTTCTCCCGCAATCCTTCGTTTCGTTTAATGTCCATTCGACTTCGACGCCTGCTGCATCCTGCAGCCGATGCCGAAGCCTGCACTCTCGTTGAAGCGACTAAACAGCGATCGGTGATCACTGTCCCGCATAGCCGCGACTCGTAAGAGAGGGGGGTGATAATGGAGGGCAAAACGGGAGTCCATACGGAAGGAACGATGATTCCCGCGCTTTTCCGGCGATGTCAGCGTGTTCGGCAGAAACAACCGGACACATCGTGCGTTGTCGGCAGAAACGAACCTGCAGACGCTTTGATGCCAGCCGGTCGCAATTGTTAAGAGCACATTCTGCAGAAGGACGGGGCGGCGCATTCGAGGCTGCGATGTTGCCGGTCAGGCGAGCCGACCGGTCGCGTCGTGATCACGGGGTTGAGGCCCGCCGACCTGACGTCGCTTCGCATGTCGGGCAGCCAGGTTTGCGAGTCCGGCGTAATCACACATCGCAGACCCATGCGGCGTGTCGCAGAGCCTGCACGGGATCATCCCACGTTGGAATGAATTCCTGAGCCACAAACAGGTCGTAACCCGTGTCCAGAATTGCATGCATGACGGCCGGGTAGTTGATCTCCTGAGTCTCGTCCAGTTCCTTCCGGCCCGGATTGCCCGCCGTGTGGTAGTGGCCGATGAGCGGGTGGTATTTCCGGATGCGGCGGATCACGTCGCCGTTCATGATCTGCACGTGATAGATGTCGAACAGCAGCTTGAAGCGTTCCGAATCCATCCGCCTGACAAGATCGATGCAGCGTTCGACATCGTCGCCGAAGTAGCCCGGATGGCCTTTCATCGGGTGAGAATGATCCCGGGAGTTCAGGTGTTCCAGAACCAGCGTAATCTGCTTGTTTTCCGCATAATCGATCACCTGTTTCCAGCAGTCGATGCAGTTTTGTTCCTGTTGAGCGTCACTGATTCCTTCAACGCGCATGCCTGTGAAGGTAATCACGCTGGGGGCACCGAACTCCACCGCCGTGTCGATCGACTTCTTCAGCGTTGTGATGATGTCCTGGTGGTTCTGCGGATCGACAGGCCCCTTCGCAAAACCATGGCTGCCAACAAGGGAGATCTCTAGCCCGTGCTTTTTCGCTTCAGGATAGAACTCCGGATCCACGCCCTCAATGGCGGCCAGACCGATGTCTGCACAGTGCCGGATCAGCTCAGGCACAGGCATCGGGTTGAAGCACCAGCCCATTACCGACTGGTGAATGCGGTTCCTGGTGACTTTGAAGCCGGCTGGAACCGCATCACGAGGTTGCTGCGGTGCGGCAGAGCCTGTGCCGACAGACACGGCTGCGACTGAAGCACCAAGACCAGCAAACGCTGTTCGCCGCGAGATCATTGTGTGAGACATGCGTTTCTCCCTGCGTCGTGTCTTGCTGCGAACCACTGGACTTTGAACTGGTTTCGAACGGGTGTCATCCTGACGTAGTCGAAGGCGTTTCGCCAGCATTGCGATCGAATGCCGTTCACCCGCCGCTGTTCC
>CAZHET010000250.1:0-4558 GCA_964531585.1 uncultured Planctomycetaceae bacterium
CTCCGTGAATGAAGCCGTCGCGGGATTCTTTGGCCGTGAAGACGTAAGCGGGGTCCAGCACCTCCGTGTTCAGCGTAAGGCCAAGGTGTCGATACAATGCGGCGTACATTGTCAGAATGCGGTACTCCGCCTCTGACAGGTGATCGCACCGCGGAAAGTTGTGCCGGTTGCGAATCGCGTTATGTGTCGCGAGCCGAACGGTGTCAGTCCAGTCACCGAGCGTTTCGAGGCAGAGTTGCGTGTCGACGGTCTCGGTGCCTGGCAATCCCTGCACGAGAGCAAGGTTGACTTCGGCGATGTCACGTTCTGAAAGTTGCTGATCCGACAACGAACACCATCCATAGCAGTCCATCGTAACGCTCCACTTGCAGTTCGACTGAGAGCCGCGGCACCACGAATCGCGTATGAGAATTCTGCGTTCTGGGAGTCGCTGCGTCAAATCAGCAGGCAACTCTTGCAGTCCGGAGACGGGAAAACGGAGTGCTGCAAGCGACGACCGCGCATGTTGAGTCCGGGAACTCGAACGCGCAGGGATCGACAGCAATGCTCGATCAGCCCAGCAGTTCCATGATTGGGTTGCGCTCTTCGACGCCGGAAAGCCGCAGATCGAGACCCTGGTATTTGGTGGTCAGCAGTTTGTGGTTGATGCCCAGGCAATGCAGCAGCGTTGCGTGCAGGTCGTTTACGTGAACGGGGTTTTCCACGATGTTGTAGCCGAAGTCATCTGTCGTTCCGTACGTGAAGCCGCCTTTGATGCCACCGCCGGCCATGCAGATGGAAAAACATCGTGGATGGTGGTCTCGTCCGTAGTTCGTTTCCGTCAGCGTTCCCTGGCAATAAACGGTTCGGCCAAATTCACCGCCCCACACGATCAGTGTGTCGTCCAGCAGGCCGCGCTGTTTGAGATCGCGGATGAGGGCCGCGGTTGGCTGATCGGTGTCGCGACACTGACCGGACATATGCACGGGCAGATTGTCATGCTGGTCCCAGCCCATGTGGAACAACTGCACAAACCGCACGTTGCGTTCGGCCAGCCGTCGGGCCAGCAGGCAGTTGCGAGCATACGTGCCGGGCTTGTGAACTTCATCACCGTACATTTTCAGAACATGTTCCGGTTCGCCCGACAGGTCCATCAGGTCCGGAACGGCGGACTGCATTCGAAACGCCAGTTCGTATTGTTCGATGCGTGTCTGAATTTCCGGGTCGAGAGACGACTGAAACTTCCGCTGATTCAGAGCATTCAGATCGTTCAGCATCTGACGACGAAGGTGCGGAGGACAACCCGCGGGATTGGTCAGGTACAGAATGGGTTCCGAGCCGCCTCGCAGTTTGACTCCCTGGTACTGCGACGGCAGCGGCCCGCTTCCCCATAGTCGATCGTACAGCGGCTGCCCGGCCGCTCGACCGGTGCCGCGCGAAAGCATCACCATGAACGTCGGCATATCTTCGTTCATAGAACCCAGGCCGTAGGCCACCCAGGCCCCCATGCTGGGCCGGCCTGCCAACTGCGATCCTGTTTGAAAGAACGTAATCGCCGGGTCGTGATTGATGGCTTCGGTGTGCATGGATCTGACAACGCACAGGTCGTCGGCAACCGTCGCCATGTGTGGAATCAGATCGGAAAGCTCCACGCCGGATTCGCCGTGCTGCCGAAATCGGAAGATCGACGGTGCGACCGGGAAGCTTACCTGGCCGGACGTCATGCCCGTCAGCCGCTGGCCCATGCGAACGGAATCCGGCAGTTCCGTCCGTGCCAGCCTCCTCAGGTTCGGCTTGTTGTCGAAAAGCTCAAATTGAGACGGTGCTCCGGACTGAAACAAATAGATCACACGTTTTGCCGTGGGCACGTGATTCGGCAGCCGCACAGCATCTGCGGGACCAGCCGCATCAAACGCTGTTGCCGAAGGCGCTGACGACGCACCCGCCAGCGCAGCGAATGCCATCGCGCCCAGTCCCGAGGTCTGGTGCAGAAACGTCCGTCGATTGTGTTGTTGAATGGTGTGAATTGTGTTCATTGTGGATTACTCGCGTGTCATTGTTTCATCAAGATTCAGCAGGACAGATGCAATTGCAGTCATCGCTGCCAGGTGTGAAGCAGGGATGTCTTCGGCCACCGCGGAATCGCCGATGCGGATCAGTTCCGATGCGGCGGCCGGTTCCTTTTCGTAGTACGCAGAGTATTCGTCGAAGCTGCCGACCAGTTGCGCGAGTTCCTCGGCAGTCGGTTCACGCAGCAGTGCCAGGCGGAATCCGCGAGTGATCCGGGATTCGGACGTATCGCCACCGGTGTGAATCATGCGAGTCGCCAGTTGTCGTGCTGCTTCGACATACGTCACGTCGTTAAGCAGAGCGAGCGACTGAAGCGGCGTATTGGTTCGGCCCCGTTTGACCTGGCAGATTTCCCAGCTCGGTGCGTCAAATGTGGACAATGTCGGATGGGAAACCGTCCTCTTGCGGTATGTATACAGGCTTCGCCGGTATAGGCCGTCGCCGGTGTCCGGTTTATAGGGACCGTCATTTGCTCCGCCAGCGAGTTCTTCCCACAACCCCGCGGGTTGATAGGGTCGCGCGGAAGGGCCGCCGATCGCCGGATTCAAGAGCCCGCTGACGGCCAGTGCATTGTCGCGAATCAGCTCTGCAGGAAGCCGGAAACGCGCCCCGCGAGCCAGCCAGCGGTTTTCCGGATCATTGGCCAGCAGATCGGCGGTGTAGTCAGATTTCTGCCGGTACGTGGCGCTCATCACGATCAGCTTGTGCAGGCCCTTCAGATCCCAGCCGGAGTCAACAAAGTGGATGGCCAGCCAGTCCAGCAGCAGCGGGTGCGATGGCGGAGTTCCCTGAACGCCGACGTTATCTGCCGAAAAAAGGCCTTTGCCGAACAGTCGTTTCCAGACGTGGTTCACGGCGACTCGGGCAACCAGCGGGTTGTCGCGATCAATCAGCCAGCGTGCCAGCCCAAGCCGGTTCTTCGGCTGATCGGCCTTCATCGGGGGCAGGCAGCCGGGGATCGCAGGCCAGAGTTCCTGCGACGTATCCTGCAGATTGTACTGGCCGCGTCGGAGCAGATACGTCGGTCGGTACTCGGCACGGTCGCGCATGATCATCGTGGTCTGAACGGACTTATCATAGTCGCCGCGTTCCTTCCGCGCGGTTTCGAGCCGCTGCGTGAGATCCTTGATGGCGGCGTCATCCGATTTCGGATCAGTGGCGTCCGCCTGCGCCTTCGCAAGCAGCTGTTCCAGATCTGCGATGCTGTCGTCGAATTCCTTCAGTTTCGCGATATTCTCGGCAGTCGGGACCTGAATCAGCGGTGGCACATTGCCCCGCGTTTCGATGTACACGCCCTTTTCGTCGACGTTGTTGAAGAATGCGAAGAACTCGTAGAACTCCTTCTGCGTAATCGGGTCGTACTTATGATCGTGACAGCGGCTGCACCCCATCGTCAGGCCCAGCAGAGTCGTCGAAGTTGTTTCGACGCGGTCCACCACGTTTTCCACTGCCCATTCTTCTTCGATTGAGCCACCTTCGGTCACCATGCGGTGATTGCGACTAAAGCCCGTCGCGATTAACTGATCCTGAGTCGGATTCTCCAGCATGTCTCCCGCCATCTGCTGCAGAATGAACTGGTCGTACGGCAGGTTGTCATTCAGGGCTTTGATGACCCAGTCGCGCCAGGGCCACATGCTGCGATAAAAGTCATTCTGGTAGCCGTTGGTGTCGGCGTAGCGCGCGGCGTCGAGCCAGTCGATTGTCACGCGTTCGCCGTAATGCGGATCGGCCAGAAGTTTGTCGACAACCTTTTCATAAGCGTCATCGGAAGTGTCTGCAAGAAAGCGGTCCAGGTCTTCGGGAGTCGGCGGCAGGCCAATGAGATCCAGGTAGACTCGTCGCAGCAGCGTGCGTCGATCGGCCTCCAGGGACGGGGTCAGTCCATGTTCTGCCATTCGCTGAAAAACGAAGTGATCGACCGGGGTGCGAGCCCAGTGCAGTCCAGCGGAAGGTGGCTGCTGCGGTTTCGGCGCGACGAATGCCCAGTGCTGTGACCATTCTGCCCCTTCGGAAATCCAGCGTTCGATCAGCCGGATCTGTTCTGGTTTCAGCGACTTTCCGGAACTTGCGGGCGGCATCCGCAGATCGGCATCGTCTGTCGTGATGCGGTTCATCAGCTCGCTGGCGGCGGGATCACCGGGCACGATGACGTGGTCCTTTGCAGCGGCTTCCTCGTCCAGTCGCAGCTCACCCTCGCGATGCGCCGCGTCGGGCCCGTGGCACGCGAAACAGTTCTCGGCCAGCAACGGCTGAATGTCCTCAGTGAAGTCGACAGTGCCTTTGTTCGCCTGACCATGTGCTGAGTGGCACTGCGTGATTGCTGACGCCAGCACGCACGCGGCAATTACGGTCCGCAGCGACCTGGCTGTCGACATACACGAAACGGATGGCGGGAGCGGACCTGCTGAGAAGCATTTGCAGAAACAAGAGCGGCGCGGCATGGGAGACTCTGCGGTAATCTGGCGGGAAGTGGAACAGTGCTGGCAGCCCCAGCCGGGAATTCTACCCA
>CAZHET010000250.1:4568-9429 GCA_964531585.1 uncultured Planctomycetaceae bacterium
CAGGCATTCGAGGCGCGGAGACGCAGATGGCAGCGTCTGCCTGGCGGCGGGGGCGTTACGTTCGGCTGGCCACGTCACAAGTCTGAAAGGCGGCGGTCGGCGTCGCCAAAGCGAGGCAGACTGACTCCCATGCGGTCCATCAACGAGAGGTACAGGCTGCATGCGCGGCGATCGTCATCCGGACGATCGCGGTAGTTCAGGACGCGGCCGGTCTGCAGTCTGCCGCCGCCACGACCGGCAAGCAGAATTGGCATCTCGTCGGCCTGATGACGGTCGCCGTCAAACAGGTTGGAACAGCCCATCAGCAGCGAATTGTCCAGAAGCGTTCCGTCGCCTTCCTGAATAGACTTCAACCGCTGCAGCAGGTAGGCGAACTGACTGACGTGGAACTGATTGGTCTTCAGATACATGGCCTCCGCTTCGGGCCGCCGGCCGTTGTGTGTCAGATCGAGGTGCAGACTTCCCTGTACTCCTTCCAGAAAGCCAAAGTTCATTTGTGACAGGTCGTTGTTGAGCATGCACGTGACGACTCGCGACTTGTCCATCTGAAATGCCAGTACGATCAGGTCCATCATCAGCTTCATGTGATCCGGAATGTCCTGGGGCAACTGATCATCGGGACGAGGCATGTCCGGAGCCGTCAGCGTGGGCTGCCAGCCTTCCAGCCTGCCGTCCTGGCCGGCACGTTCGATGCGGAGTTCAATGTCGCGGACGGAATCGAGGTACTCATCGAGCTTTTCGCGATCGCCGGCACTGATGCGACTGCGGAGAGCCGTCGCGTCGGCCAGCACCGCGTCCAGAACGGTGCGGTCAAGCCGGCTGTCGCTCCCGTTGCCTGTAAGCGCATCGAAGACGCGTGACGGGTAGATCTCCTTGGTCGCGGGCTTCGTGTCGCTGGCCCACGAAATGCACGAGCCGTAAATCATGGACAGACCGTCTTCCAGCCGCAGCTCGGTCGGTTCGATTCCCAGCACCAGACCGGGAATCGCGGTGTGCTTGCCGACTTCATCCGCCAGCACCTGGTCCATTGTTCGGCCAACACGAATTTCGTCCTGTTCCGTACTGACCCATGCACCCGAAAGCAGATTAGGCACGCGTCCCAGATGAGCGCTTTTGTGCCGCACGGCCTGTTCGTTAAACAGCCCTTTGACGAAAATCATGTCGTCGCGATGTGGCAGCATTGGCTGCAGCCCGGGGCCGATTTCCATCGACTGTCCCTGGCCGCGAGCCCACCAGTGTTCCGGTTCGACACCGTTGGAAAAGTAGATGCACGCGAAGCGAACGGGAGGCCTGTCTTTCCCCGCAGCCGCCGTCAGCGGAGCCGAGGTCAGCTTGCCGGATTCTTCTGCGCGAAGCGGCAGTGATTCGAGCCACGGAAGTGTCAGAGCGAGGCCGCCGCTGCCGCGAAGAAACCCACGGCGCGTCGCGGATGACTGGTTTGACGTGTGCATCGAGTTGCTCATGATTTCTGCATCCGGACTGTGGCACATTAACGTTGGCGGGAAGTCACTTCCGCGGTTTCATTATGCGTTTTACTTCGGCGATTTCGAAACTGTTCGCTCAGCACAATTCGTTCGATCAGGTCACGGAAACTGCCCTGCCGCTCCAGTTCGGCCATCATGTCCTGAATCAGCGGGCGATCGGACGCCAGCACGCTGCGTCCCAAAGAGTATCCCAGCAGCTTTGAACACAGGTTCTGATGGAACTGCGAACGCTGCTGCTGCAGGTACGATCGCAGCCCGTCCGGACCGGAAACCTCGGTTCCGTCGGCCAGCGTCCCGGACGAATCGATGGGATTGCCGTCGCGGTACGTATCCCGCCAGCGGCCGATGGGGTCGTAGTGTTCCAGAGCGAATCCCAGCGGGTCAATGCGGGAATGACAGTTCACACACGCAGGATTTTCGCGGTGCGCTTCGAATCGCTGACGAATGGTCAGTCCGTCAGCCAGTACATCATCCGCGGGAATCGAACCGGCATCGGCCGGAGGCGGTGGGACGGGAGTTCCGACGATCCGGCGCAGCACCCAGTCGCCGCGTTTTACGGCACTGGTTCGCAGCGGTGCAGAAGTTGCCGTCAGGATTGCTCCCATGCCCAGCAGACCACCGCGATGCTGACGGTCAACTCGTTCAGTGCGAACAAAGCGGTTCGCGGGAAGTTCGTGTTCCGGGATACCGTAAAAATCAGCCAGCGGCTGATTCAGAAAGGCGTAGTCCGCAAACAGAATCTCGTCGATGGGCCGGTTCTGGCGAACGACGTGGTCAAAGAACGTGACGGCTTCGTCGTACATCGCCGCCTGCAGCTCGTCGGTGAACTCCGGAAACCGTTGCCGATCGACGCCGCGAAACTGATCGAAGCGGTAAAACCCCAGCCACTGACCGAAGAACTCGTCCGACAGCCGACGCGTCCTGGGATCAGCTATCATGCGTCGGAGTTGTCGTTGCAATTCCTCCGGCGAACGCAGTTGTCCGTCGGCTGCGGCAGTGGTGAGTTCTGCGTCCGGCGTCGAAGACCACAGCAGGTAGCTGAGTCGGCTGGCAAGCTGAAAATCGTTCAGCGGCGCGACGTCCGCGTCGCCGGAACCAGGTTCTTCCGCATCAGAATCTTCGACCCGGTACAGGAACGCGGGAGCAACCAGAATTCTCACCAGCATCCCCCGCAGCGCCTCCTCGTGACTGGAGCCATGCTCGCTGCGGAGTGTCGTGTAGAAGGTTGTCAGGCGGTCCTGTTCCAAAGCTGATAACGGACGCCGCCACGCCTGCTCCGCGAAACTCAGGGCGTCCAGGACATGGCCCGATTCAGCGGACCTGAGTGCCTGCTGCATGGAATGGAATTCATCGCGGTAATGCCTTACATGGTCGCGCACCGTCGCTGGCAGGGCTTCGAGCGCTGCGGCATCGAGTTCGCCGATATGCGTTGTCGGCATGTTCAGAGCATACTTGTCGTTCACGAAACGCAGGTTCACGTCATGATAATCGAACGACGTCAGCAGATCCGTCCACGCTTCATCAAGCCGCTGGCGAGTTGCGTCGTCAATCATGTGCTGAACCAGGAAATGATCGTCTCGATGGTACTTCACGGCCGTGTGAAAGAGATTTCGTTCCGGCGTGTTGTACGTGTTGTCGAAAGGAGCGGGGATCGGATCGCGGTCAGACGGAGCGGGTTCACGCTGCGAGACTTCCGGCAGCAGAGTGGCGAACTTCGCCGCACCGACCTGCCATTCAGCTACGGCGTCGTTGCCCGGGACAGCCAGCAGAGTCGACGATTCAGCAACTTCCGCAGCCGTTTCGCCTTCGACCTCACCATCGGAAATCCGGCAGCGAACGATCGACGCGGGGTCGTGAGTCTCATCCAGTTCCACATCGACCAGCAATCGCGCGGATGCTCGTCCGTCGGGAATCTGCAGCGTCACTGGAAGCTTCACGTTGCCGGTCACAACGAAGTCGTGTTCATCGAGTGTCAGGCCGCCGGGATGCCGGCCGAACTGCATTTTTTCCGCGGTTTCCGGTGTCACGAAGGAACTCAGCGGACGCGGCGGTTCTCTTGTTCTGTCGTCGCGACGGAACTGCAAACGGGGGTTGCGCCAGATCACCACAGCCTTCTCCGCGGATGTGTCAGAGGCCGTGGAGACGGAAAGTTCAAAGTCTGTCTGCAGCGATCCTTCGTTCCAGTTGATGTCGGCTTCGAAAGAATGAGCCGATGTCACGTGAACGTCGCCGGCCGTCAGGACCGACGCTTCTTCTTCATCACCGGCCGCCCCCGCGAGAGTGCTCTGCCAGTCTCGCAGAACGTCCGTGATCTGCTGGCACTGCCGCCGAACAGAGTCCTGCATGGACTCGTCCGGCGACGGCAACTGCTGCCACTGCGAAACGATCAGCGACAGAGGGAATGGTGACTCGTCCGCTGTCACGACGCGATAAACGTGTTCGCAAAGCCGCGGACTCAGACCTTCCTGTTCCGCCAGATCTGTCAACGACACGTCGCCATGCTTCAGCTCGTGACGGAACCGAAATGTCCAGGCCACGAACATTGCTCGCGGGTAAAGGTCAAGCCCGAAGGCTTCCGCACCTTCGCCGGCCGCAGTCCGGAATCCGTGCTGGCGATAAAGTGCCTGAATTCGCGAGATCGCTGATAACTCCCGTCCGGTGGTGCCGGGGTGTTCATAGAATGCCAGCGGTCCGGAGCCGACAACTGCGTGCGAGGCAACCAGCTTTGCCGCTTCCAGATAACGCTGCAGAGTCGAATCCTGCATAAACTGAGCACCGCCGGCATTTGTGAATCCTTCACCGCCGACCGCATCGCTGACAAAGCCGCGGGCGAAATCCTGTTCCAGTCCGGTCAGATCCTGAATCGTGTAAGCGTATTCTGCGCTTGTCAGGCGTCGCATCAACACCGGCCCGGGATCACCGGCATGTTGTGTGATAAAGCGGCTCACGCCGACATGAACCGCGTCCGCCAGCGCCTGGCGCTCGGAGGCGGAAGGCTGAGGCATGCCGGCTGGCGGCATCGTCTGTTCGCGAAGCACGCGGCTGACACGATCCCAGTCGCGAAAGCTGCGCCCGAAGTCGGCGTCTGCAGTCATCGCCTGAAGATTCAGCCCGGCTTCCAACAGATCGTGGCTGTGGCAATCGAAACAGTACTTCCCGAACGTTGCGCTCAGACTGGCGGGAAGGTCTCCGGCAACAGCACCAGGCAATACCAGTGATGCCATGATTGCCGGAATGCACCTCGGCAGCCATCCGCAGGCGTTTCCGGCAACTTGCAACTCAGCAGGCTTCACGTGACGGCCTCCGAAACTCAGCGAATGCGGCAACCGAACAACGAAGGGTTCCTTGATTCCGAACATCCGTTCGATGAATCCTCG
>CAZHET010000251.1:0-9428 GCA_964531585.1 uncultured Planctomycetaceae bacterium
GTTCTGGATATCGGCGACAGCTATTCGGCGACGTTTAACGCAACGCTGCCGAACGGCCTTGACGGTGACTTCTTCGTGTTCGTCGCTACCGATTTCAACGATCAGGTCTTCGAACTCGACAACGACAATAACGTGTTTGCAGCGGCGATACCGATGACCGTCGAGTCGCGTCCGGCGGATCTGGTTGTCGTTTCGGTGACCGACCCCGCCGCCGCTGGCGGAGCTTCCACGGCGGAAGCCGGCGGTTCGCTGCTGCTCAACTGGGCCGTTCAGAACCAGGGCACCGGAATCACCACGCAGTCCACGTGGACGGATCGTGTTGTGCTGTCTTCCAACGCCACGTTTGGAGACGCCGACGACATTCAACTCTCCCAGCGCACGCATACCGGCGCTCTGGATGTGCTGGCAACGTACACCGTGGCGGCTCACACGGTGCAGATTCCTGCCAGCGTGCCTTCGGGCAGCTATCACGTGTTCGTGCAGACAGATTCCGGAAACACGGTGTTTGAAATCCTGAACGGCAACAACACGCTGTCACTGCCGGTGGCTGTGACTCGTACAACGGCCGACCTGCAGCCGACGGCCGTGACGGCTCCGGCCACCGCAGGTTCCGGCAATTCAGTGACCATTGACTGGACGGTCGAGAACTTCGGGGCGGCCGCGACAAACGCGAATTTCTGGTTCGACGAAATCTTCCTGTCGACTGATCAGACAATTTCCGGTGACGATCTGTCGCTGGGACAGATTCTTCATTCCAATGCGATTGCGGCCGGTGCGCAGTACATCGCATCGGCGTCGTTCACGCTGCCGATAGATCTTTCCGGAGACTATTACTTCATCGTGAGGACGGATGCATCGAATCGCGTCATCGAGGATCTTCAGGAAGGCAACAACGACCTGGCTGCGATTTCTGCGACGACCGTGACGCTCAGCCCCGTGGCGGATCTTGATGTCACCGATGTGGATGCTCCGGCAACGGCATTCAGCGGTCAGCCGTTTACGGTCAGCTGGACGGTCGAAAATGCGGGAGGCGGTGACGCGACCGGCAACTGGTACGACGCGGTGTATCTGTCTCTGGACCAGATCTTTGACCGCTCGACGGATACGTATGTCGGCTTCGCAAACCGTCCGAATGTGCTGGCCGCCGGCGAGCAATACACGCAGACGGCGACCCTGAGTATTCCCGGCGGCCTGTCCGGGCCGTACTACGTGTTTGTCGCTGCGGACAGTAATCAGCGAGTCTACGAACGCGGTGCAGAAGCAAACAACGTCGGCCAGGATCCTCTGGCAACCGAGGTCTCGCTGACTCCGCCTGCCGACCTGGTCGCCGGGTTACTGACCCTTCCGGCGAACGCGGTTCCCGGTCAGGACGTGACGGTCAGCTATACGGTGGAAAATCAGGGCACCAACGCGGCCAGTGGTCGATGGACCGATTCACTCTACATTTCCGCGGACGACCAGTGGGACGTCACCGATCCGCTGCTGGGTCGAGTGGTCGTGACTGACAATGTGCTCAGCGGCGGCAGCTACACACGAGAACTGACCGCACCCCTGCCGGGAGTCATCCCCGGCGACTATCACGTCATTATTCGCAGCGACATCCTGAACACGATTCCGGAATCAGACGAAGCGAATAATCTGTCAGCGTCACTGAATACAACGGCGGTGGACTTCGAGGCACTGACGTTGGGAGTACCGTCGTCCGGAAATCTGGGAACCGGCCAGTCGGTGTTTTACAAGGTCGACGTCCCGGCCGGCGAAACACTTTCGGTACTGTTCGACAGCGCCGCGGCCAACGGCTTCAACGAGATCTACGTGGCGTTTGACCGCGTCCCCACTCGCGGTGACTTCGACTTCGGCGGAATTGACCCGTTTGAGCCGGACCAGCGAGTCGTCATTCCTGCGTCGGAAGCCGGAACGTATTTCATCGCGGTCTACGGGAACGATGCTGCGGCGTCTCCTGCCTTTGAAATAACTGCGGAGCTGCTGGCATTCGACGTTTTCACGACAAACTTCGGGCGAGGTGGAAACTCCGGTAAGCGTACGATTGAAATCCGTGGAGCCCGCTTCGATCAGAATACAACAGCGTTGTTGACCGACGGTGCCGGCGTCACCGTCCCTGCGGTGCAGCACTATTACGTAAGCTCCGTGGAAATGTACGCCACGTTCGACCTCGCCGGAGTTCCTGCCGGCGTGTATGACATCGTCGTGGCAAAGGATATCACCACGTCAATTACGGTCGGGCAATCCTTCGAAGTTGTTGAATCGCTGTCGGCCACTCCGGTTAAACCCACTATTGACGCGCCATCCCGAGTTCGTCGCGGTGCCGCGTATTCATTCGAAGTCCGCTGGGGTAATGACACGATCAACGACATTACTGTGCCGCTTCTGACTGTCGGCAATACGGCAGCATTTGGTTCGGCTCCAGGCGATACGACTTACGGAACTCGCTTTACATTTATTGGCAGTCGACCTGATGGTCCGCAGGGAATACTGCTTCCCGGCGATGCGTTTTCCAGGACGTTTTACACCTCCAGTGATGCATTTACCGCGACGTATTCGTCATTCGTAGATCGGATCGGCAGAAACTCTGCTGAGGTATTTGACTGGACAGCGATCGAAGCAGATCTGAGACCGCAGGACGTTGCTGATTCTGTCTGGGCAGTCGCCTTCGAGCAGCTCATTCTGCAGGTCGGAACCACCTGGGGCGAAGTCCTGACGGTTGCCGTCGGAAATGCCGACAAAATCGCCATTCCGGAAGGACAGTCTATAAGCGTCGCACGGCTGCTGCAGCCCGAAGTCACATCCGTGCTGGCAAGCCTTGGCAGTTCGATCAGCGGTACCGTGCACCTGGACGCCATCAGGAGCCTGACCGGCCCGTGGCGAATTATCGCTGCACAGGTTGGTACGGATGTCGCATTTGCGGCAGTTGGCTATGAGGATGGCACTTTCTCCCTTGTCGGACTCGACACCGGCGAGTACCAGCTGACTGTTCAGTTGGGGCAGTTCTCACAGTCGTTTGCGACGGTTTATGACCTGAGCGTGGGTTCCACCGTGATCCAGAACGTCGCACTCATTCCGTCGCCGCCGGTGAGTGTTGTTCTGGACGTGAACACTTCAGACGGAAATCCTGTGACGGATGCAGACGTCCTGCTCTATCGGGATGACATTTTGCTGGTTCGCGGGATACTCGATGCAGACGGCAGAGTGACATTCGAGAACCTTCCCGACGGGACGTATGTCATTGTCGCAGAACTGGCGGGGTACGCTCGCGTCGTTGCAGACCTGGACACGTCGGAACTGCCTGGAACCCGCCTTTCAGAAATCCTGTTTGTTCGCGGTGCCACAGTACGCGGGACTGTCGTTTCTCCGGCCGGGGCGAACCTCGACTTTAATATTGCCGCAGTCGCAAACGACGGACGAGACCTGGCCCCCGTCACCGCCACGATTGATGCCGGGACGTACGTTTTCGACTCACTTGCGCCAGGCAACTACGACTTCGTCGTTCTGGCCGAAGGATACTCGCCAGTTGTGGTCTCCGCGGTTGAGGTTCCTGGCACCGGCGAGCTTGTGCTTGATGACATTGTGCTTCCCGCGCTGGAACAGCAGCCATCGGCACTTCAGAGCGACGCTGGTGATCTGGCGTCCGGTGTGATTCCCGACTGGTTCATCGAAACGGTCGAACGACTGACCAATCTGTACATCGCTTTCCGCGGCCCCGGCTTCGTTCCGGATATCGTCACCTGTTGGGACAAGTATCAGGCAGCGCGCAGCCAGGGCTTTTTCACAGGCATGGGGCTGTTCACACTCTGGTTCCAGCAGCGGTACTCAACACTGATCATGGTCTCCGGCGTTTCCGGCGGTGATCCGATCTCGCTGGCGTTGTACAGGAGGTACTTTGACGCACTTGGTCCGGTCGGGACGCAGGGTTTTGGATTGAACTATGGGATGCAGGCGGAACTGGAATTACAGGCCCGCAGCGGCTGGGACAGCGCCCTGCAGGCAGCCGTCACGGCGATTCAAAGTGATCCCGACTGGATGCGGGAATTTGATTGTGAGGAGTCGCACACCCGCACCTACACGATTCCGCAACTTTACAATCTGCCGGCGGGCAATATTTCGGATTATATTTCTGTCGGCTCAGGTCAATACTCAGGTGATCGCGGAGACAACAGCAAATGGCGATTCACGTTCGTTGGTCCGATTGGTGTTCTTGCAGGGGGTGTGGGGTCGTGGGGTACGTCGGCGGGCAGCAACCTGCCTGAGATCGCAGATTTTCGGCGCCTTTCAGGAAGTGTGACCGCGGAACTCAGTGCTGATGATGCAACCGTTAACGTATCCGCTAACTGGCGGTTCACAGTTTCCGATGCCGTCGATTTTGAACCTGGCAACGCTCTCGGACCGCTCCTGTTTGGCCTGAAGGTGCTCGAACGGAACGGGATGACATGGGACATCCCGTTTGAATTCACCACGCCGATTGATGTTGATCCCGCCACGTTTGGTGTCCGCCGAGACTCGGATTGTGATCCCTGCAACAGCGATGACCCTCCGGATGACTGTGACGATACGGATGCACCCGTTTCCGTCGACCCGAACGACATTCTCGGACCGGACGGCTTCGGTCCGGAGAAGTGGATTCCCGCTTCTCAGGCGATCGACTACATGATTCGCTTTGAAAACGACGCCATGCTGGCGACGGCACCGGCGCAGGTGGTTCGCATTACTCAGACGCTGGATAGTGATCTGGATCCGCGAACGTTCCGGGTCGGTGACTTCGCCCTGGGCGACATTGTGATCGATGTGCCAGCCAACCGAGCCTTCTATACCGATCGCATTGATCTGACCGCCGAACATGGCGTGTTCGTTGACGTGGCCGCGGGCATTGATGTCGCGTCTGGAGAGGCGTTCTGGGAATTCACGTCGATCGATCCGGCCACCGGAGACATTCCGGCTGATCCGCTGCTGGGCTTCCTGCCGCCGAACGTGACGTCTCCGGAAGGCGAAGGCTTTGCGCGGTACTCCGTCAGGCCGAGGTCGTCTGGTGTCACCGGGGACGTGATCGACGCGGAAGCCCGGATCATCTTTGACATCAACGAAACCATCGATACGCCGCCGATCTTCCATACTCTGGATGCGGACATCCCGGTCAGCCAGGTCGCGGCTCTGCCCGCATCGACGGAAGAACCCGTCTTCGCGGTTTCCTGGACCGGCAGCGATCCGGGCACCGGGTCCGGTCTCGCCGGATATTCCATCTTTGTGTCCGTCAACAGCGCGCCATTCGAGGTCTGGCTGGAAAACACAACGCTCACAGAAGCGTCGTATACCGGCGAACCCGGGAAGACCTATCAGTTCTTCAGCGTGGCGTTTGACAATGCCGGCAATATCGAATCGGCTCCCGCTGTGGCCGACGCGCTGACGGTGGTCGACGGCGGCACGGAGATCTTCGTTTCTGTCGATCTGACGTCCATCAGCGAGGCTGGCGGTGTGGCCACCGGAACGGTAACTCGAACCGGCGACACCTCAGCCGAACTGGTCGTCGATCTGCTCAGCAGTGACACGACCGAAGCGACCGTTCCCACCAGCGTCACCATTCCTGTTGGCTCGTCGTCTGCAACGTTTCCGGTCACCGGTGTCCCGGACAGTCTGGTTGACGGAACTCAGACCGTCACAATCACGGCATCTGCGACCGATCTGACCGATGCCACCACAATGGTCGACGTTCTCGACGCCGACGTCCCAACACTGACCATCGCACTGGACGAATCGTCTGTCAGTGAAACGGCGGGGATGGTTTCGGGAACCGTTACGCGCAACACGGGAACGTCGGGAGATCTGATTGTCAGCCTGGTCAGCGGCGACACGTCAGAAGTCACAACCGCTGGAAGTGTCACGATTCCGGACGGCCAGTCGTCTGTCAGCTTCACGCTTGGCATTCTGGACGACGGCCTGATTGACGGCACACAGACCGCGACAGTCACCGCATCCGCGCCGACGTTTGTTGACGGCACTGGCACGATCGACGTAACCGACGTGCAGTCCGGGATTGTGGCGATCGCATCGCGGCGCAACGGCAGCGAATCCGGCCCGCGGGACGGCTGGTTCGTCATCAGTCTGAGTGCCGAGGCGGAGCAGGATGTCGTGGTCAGCTACACGATTACCGGGACCGCCATTGCTGACAGTGACTATGTCGCGCTGAGCGGCACAGTCACAATTCCGTCCGGTCAGTTGTCGGCTCAGGTGGACGTTGTGACGATCAACGACGACATCGCCGAAGGGGGAGCCGACACGGTCCGTCTGACGATCGACTCTGCATCGACTTCCGGAACGGTCGGGGTCAGCAACAATGCAGCCACTCGTCAAATTTTCCTGGTCGACAATGACCGAGCCGTCATTCGCACGTCGCGTCGCGTCGCAACAGTCAATGAAAGCGGCACGTCGCGCACTTTCGACGTGACACTGCGGTCAGAACCAGTTGGAATTGTGGTACTCGACGTAGTGAGCAGCGACACCGGGGAAGCCAGCGTCAGTCCGGTGCAACTGACGTTCGATGCCACAAACTGGAATTTACCGCAGACGGTCACCATCACCGGTGTCGACGACACGCTGTCCGATGGTCCGCAGATCTCCGAAGTTCAGGTGGCGGTGGATACCGCATTGACGACAGCCGCTGAGTACCTGGCGACGCCGGCTGGTCTCGTGACCGTGACGACGCTGGACAATGAACCGGCAGCTCCCACGCCGGTTGTCCAGAGCGTCACGTTCTTCAACGAAGATCCGGACGAAGAACGCTTCTTTAGCCCGGCCCAGAATGGCCAGCGCTCGATCATTCGCGGAATCTCCGTCGTCATCGATCAGGAGATTGACGTGACCGATGCGCTGGCCTTCACTCTGATGAATACGACACTGGGAAGCAGCGTGGGGCTGCAACTCGTGTCCGCTGTCAAGGCCAACGGACAAACAACCGTCGTCCTGTCGTTCCTTGCGGGAGCGGCTGTTGAACCAGACAACCAGTTGAAAGACGGCAATTACACGCTGTCGATGTCCGGCGGCTCGCTGTTCGACGCCGCGACATTCGGAACCGTCAACTTCCACCGCCTCTACGGCGACAGCGACGGCGACCGCGATGTTGACGGCCTTGACTACGGAATGTTTCGAGGTGCATTACTGTTCGGGCAGACGCAGTTTGTGAATTTGTTTGACATGAACAATAACGACCTGCTGGACGACGACCTCGACGACTTCTTCGCCGCATTCGGGCGGGTCCTGGCGGGTTGAGACGTCGTGCAGCAGAATGGGTTTATTAGAAACTGGCGTCCGGGGCCACACGGAAAGTGATCCGCTTACGATTCGGTATGCGCCAAGCCTTGTGTGAAAATACCCGCGATGTAGAATTCAGGGCACATAAGAGTTCTCGCGACTTAAATTATGATCCGTTCAGCTTTTCGGAATGATCTTATGGTACGTCTTATCTTGCTTCTCTCGATGATTGTTGCTGCCACCAGTGGTACCGCGACTGCCGATCTGGTGCTGGATTTGGCGACCGGAAGTCCGACGAGCGTGGTGAGCGGCAGTACTGTGTTTATCGATTTAGTGCTCATCGACACTGATGACTCCCATTTCGGCCCCAATGCCGGTGGCCCCGGTGTAGGCCGTGGATTGTCATCGGGAGGTGGGCAAATCCTTCAGTCGAGCGGAACGGGTGTGGCAACTGCATTGGGGCCACCTGGTCCTGGCCTGGATTTCGACGGTACGAATTCGACTTCGGGGGGCCTCGCAGGAGCATTGTCTTTTGTGATCTCGTCCGATCCGGCCGGGATCAACAATGGCGTAGCACACATCGCAACTTTCGGGGTTACGATCACCGGATTGGTCGGCGACACCGTGACAGTGACATCCGGGGCGTTGCCAATTGATGGTAACGTGGTTGATGATGGATCACTTTTTGGTACATCTATCGACGCTGCGATTGCCAACTTCGGTTCGGTGACGTTTACGGTCACGGCCGTTCCTGAACCGTCGACGTGGGCATTTTGTGGGCTGGGGGCGGCCGGTTTGGTGTGGTACCGTCGCCGTCAGACCGCTCGCAGGTCTGCCCGCGCCGTGTAGCCCGTGACGAATGCACCGATGTCGCTGAACCGGTCACTCACTCGTTCAGCGACAGGCATTCAGCTGGCTTACCGCGGGTCACGCGAGGACTGGTTCGCGGGCTTCGGCTTGCACGCAGCGATCCATTGTGCGGACAATTTCCGGCAGCAGGTCCATTGCCTCGTCCGCGGGGATCTGGCAGGTTCCGGCGGCAGCGTGGCCGCCGCCGCCGTGTTCAAGGCACAGTTCGCCAACGTGGACGGGGTTGGTGCGTTTCAGGATCGATTTGCCGATCGCCAGCACGGACAGTTCCGGCTTGTGACCACGCAGCAGGTGGATCGACGCATTACATTCCGGAAACATGGCGTAGATCAGGAATCGGTTCCCGCTGTAGATAACGTCCTCTTCACGATAGTCAACAACGACCACGTTTCCATGAATGCCCGAACAGCGGGCGATCTGATCCATGAACTGCTCGCGCTGTGAGTTGTATAGCTCGACGCGTTCGCGGACATCCGGCAGAGCCAGAATGTCCTTGAGGTCGTGAGTCCGGCAATAGTCGACCAGAGCCATCATTAGCTGGTAGTTGGAAATCCGGAAGTCACGAAATCGGCCCAGGCCGGTCCGGGGATCCATGATGAAATTCAGCAGCGTCCAGCCTCTGGGCGCCAGAATCTCGTCGCGGCTGAAGCGAGCCGAATCTGCCTTGTCGACCGCTTCCAGCATTTCCGTGCTGAAAGTGCGGAATCGTTGTGGCCCACCGAAGTAGTTGTAAACCACACGCGCGGTCGATTCTGCGTCGGGCTCCAGCACCAGATTCTGACGGGATTCGGTGCCGTTCCTGACGACTTCACTGGCGTGATGATCGAAGCACAGGTAGCACGAAGGGACATAGGGCAGGTTTGTGATGATGTCGCGATCCGTCACGTCGATCAGGCCGTCCTGCATATCCTTCGGATGCACAAACAGGATCTCTTCCAGCAGATCCAGTTCGCGCAGCATCGCTGCACAGGCAAGGCCGTCAAAGTCACTGCGCGTAATGAGGCGATAGCGGGATTTCTCAAAGGACATGGCGAATTCCGACACGGGGTTGTTTGAAGGTCGAGGCGACACGGATTGTGTGCAGCCTAGGTCCCGAAACCCCTTTGGACGTGCGAACCGGGGACAACCCCCCGTGCCTGTTCTGGAATCTGCCGAGCGTCACTTCCGGTTATTCCGTCGTCGCGTGACGGGCGATACCGACCTGGCACACGCGACCGACGACGCAGCCGGATGCCCGCACGGATTCCGGGCCGACTCTGCGGGCTGTGCGTGCCGGTCTCAGGAACTCAGCAGATAGCTTC
>CAZHET010000252.1:0-2796 GCA_964531585.1 uncultured Planctomycetaceae bacterium
GGCGACTGGCAAACGTCACCGGCGTGGAGATCGTGCAGTGGCGGGCATCAGAAAAGCCTCTGCCGCCGGACGCTCAGCTTGCCGAGCCGTTTCGCACGACAGATACCGGGACCTGGCTGCCGTTTCAGCTCGCACAGCACGTGGTTTCGCGGGCGTTCAGTCACCACGCCAGAAATCGCCTGAAGACTGCGGCTGTATCGTCTGCGACAACCGACGAAGCTGGCGAAATGGGTCGGCGTTCGCTGTTGGGATACCCATTGAAGAACGCCACCGGAAAACGATTCGCACGACTGGTGGTTGACAAGTTTGGAGAGCATGAAATCTGTTGCGACTCGATGCCAAGGTGGGAATTCGTCTTCGAACAACTGCGCAGCGAGTCGGATTTCTACGACGCCATTGTCGTCGTCCTGACTAATGATGACGAGTGGCTTTGCGAGTGTGCCGAACGGTTGCGAGAACTGCGAAAGGCCTACGGAGACCGAATGCCTCTGGTGCGTGCTTACCTCCATAAGTCGGATGATCCGGACGAGGCCGATGTGATTCCCATTCGAATCAACGGATTCGAAGAATACTACGGACTGACGGATCTGCCCCGCTTGCAGGAACGAATCCTGGCAGCTGGAGGGCGACCATCGTGAGCGACTCGTTCATCTCTGAAGACCAACGTCGGCTTCCTCACCGGCCATACCCCGGTCTTCGAGCATTCGATCAGTCAGACAGCCCGGTCTTCTTTGGACGCGATGGTCACAGCATCCGCATGGTGACCACACTGACGCGGCAGCATTTTCTGGCGGTTGTCGGTACCAGCGGCTGTGGCAAGTCGTCGTTGGTGAAAGCCGGATTGCTGCCCGAGCTGGCGGACCCGGAGACTCGCGTCGGAGACCCGGACTGCGAGTGGGAATTCGTGGTGTCGCGACCGGGCGGCGGTCCGTTTCGAAACCTCGCGATCGAACTCGCAAAAAAGTGTACTGCCTCAGAAAGTGTCGATCCGCGACGGATCGAACAAACACTGCGGTCGGGAACGCATGGACTGCTGGACGCCATTTGCAGCGTCCCGGGAATGGCTCAGCGGAATGTGCTGATCGTAATCGACCAGTTTGAGGAAATCTTCAGATTCGGCGACACGACACAGCGTAGTCTCAGCGAACTGGAACGCAGCGGACTGCACGACGACGCGCTGGCGTTCGTGGCAACGCTGCTGAAGACAATCGAGGAGAAGAATCCGCGAGTTTACGTTGTTGTCACCATGCGATCCGACAGCCTGGGTCGCTGTGACATGTTCCAGGGACTTCCTGAAGCGATTACGCGGAGTCAGTTTCTGCCAGCAAGGATGACGGATGCACAGTTGCTGGCAGCAATTCGCGGACCGCTGGAGTTATTCGACAGCACCATTGACGATGCCGTCGTGTCGGATCTGCTGGAGGCCATGGGAGATCGTCAGGACCAACTGCCCGTTATTCAGCACGCTTTGGCGCAATTGTGGTTTTTCGCGTGGCAGAAGCAGGCTCCGAACGGGCCGCGGCACATTACGACGGCCCACGCGGAACTCTGCCGATATGCGAAATCTGCGGACGACAAGGACCGAAGCATTGCCGGTGATTCTGTGCTGCGAGTTCCGGCTCGTCTGTCGTGGGTCGCCGACGCGATTGCAACGCATGCCGATGCCGTCTTCGACTGGCTTCGGCTGACGCCGGAAGGCGGGGAATTGCCGCCTGAAGCTGTCACGGAAAGACAGCTTGTGGCTCGCGTGATGTTCTGTGCGCTCAGCCAGATCGACAACATCGAAGAACCGGAACGGCGGCTTTCGAGCGTAACGGAGATTGCTGCCATCGCCTTTGGTGAGCCCGTGCGGCAGGAACAACTGCGTATCGTCGAAGATGTTGTCGCCGTCTTCGCAGATGAAGCTCACAGTTTCGTGTTCCGTTCCAGAACGCCGGACGGACGAGAGATGCTGGATATCAGCCACGAAAGTCTGCTGCGGCACTGGCCTCGGCTTCGTGGCTGGCTGGCTGAGGAAGCCGAATCCGCCCGGCGATTCCTGCAGCTTGTGCAGAATGTGCATGACGGTGTCGACACGCTCGACGACGTCACACTGGACCTTGCACTGCAGTGGCAGCAGTCTGCTCGTCCCACAATTCCCTGGTCGCGTCGCTACATTCCCGGAAAGCAGGGTGCAGCCCCGGACGATCAAATGTTGCCGCAGGTTCAAACGCTGATTGCAGACAGTGTCGAAGCGAGAACCGAGACACAGCGGGCGAAGGAAGATGCCCGCAACCGAATTCTGGAAGCTGCCAAACGACTGGCGGAAGAACAGTCCGCGCGAGTTGAACTGGAACAGCAGCGGGTCCGACTGGAGCAGGAGAAATCCCGGTCAATTCGCCGATGGCTGGCACTGGCTTCCTGTCTGGCCGGTGTATCCATCGTGCTCGCTGCGATGGCATGGCATTCATCGATCACTGCCGACGTTGAACGTCAGAAGGCAGATGATGCGCTCAAAGTCGCAGACCAGAAGACTGCTGACGCTGAGACAGAAACGCGCCGTGCGGAGCGACAGAAGTTCAGGTCCGAGGCGTTGCTGTATCAACGAAACATCGCGGACGCTGATCGAGCGATGAAATCAGGGGATTTTGCCACTGCCGAGAATCAGTTGAATGCCGCAGCATGGAACCACCGAGGCTGGGAACACGACTACCTGTGGACAAACTTCGAAGAGAAGGTTCAGACACTCACCGGCCATAAGCATTCTGTGTCCAGCGTGTCGTTCAGTCCGGACGGGACGCGGCTGGTCAGCGGCAG
>CAZHET010000252.1:2896-9397 GCA_964531585.1 uncultured Planctomycetaceae bacterium
CAAGGTCTGGGACGCGGCGACGGGTCAGGAGACGCTGACACTCACCGGCCACACGGATTCTGTGTCCAGCGTGTCGTTCAGTCCGGACGGGACGCGGCTGGTCAGCGGCAGTGATGACAAGACGATCAAGGTCTGGGACGCGGCGACGGGTCAGGAGACGCTGACACTCACCGGCCACACGCATTATGTGTCCAGCGTGTCGTTCAGTCCGGACGGGACGCGGCTGGTTAGCGGCAGTTGGGACGACACGGTCAAGGTCTGGATTCTGGACTTCCCCACATGGTCCAAGTCAATTCGTCAATCGCAAGTCGCATGGATTGCGGAGGATTTGGAGTACCGCCGGACGCTGTTTCACGAAGCTCAGCGGCAGCGTCGCCGACGATCAAACGCTAAGCCTGTTGCACTGCCGTCTGCAACGATTGAGGAATCCCAGTCCGCTCAAGGGAAGCCACCACACGAACGAACGTCGCTGACATTTTCTGCAATGGCGAAGTACTCACTTGGGCAGGCCGCAAATCCAGGGTTCGTGTCGATTCTCATCCTGGTCGTCGGCAGCATCACCATCGCCCTGCTCGCCGCCCGCCACCGACGCGGCAGTGGCTGACCGCTCAAACGTTTCGCTCACGTCAGACTGCACCAAAACACAGTCCAGCTAAATAGAAAGCCACAACTACAGAGAAACGACTTTGGAGTATCCATTCAACTCACGAAGATCCCCAGCCTGAATGCAGCTACGATGCCGCACACGCCAATGAATCAGCCCACTCAACGAGACCAGGTCTTCATCAGCTACAGTAATCGCGACCGCGCCTGGCTGGACCGTTTGCAGGTGTTCCTCAAACCGGTCGTCCGGAACGGAAAAATCGACGTCTGGGCTGACACTGAGATCAAGACGGGCGACAAATGGCGGGAAGAAATCAATGCGGCGCTTTTGCGTGCGCGAGTCGCCGTCCTGCTGGTGACGCAGAATTTCACGGCCTCCGATTTCATCGTCGACGAGGAGATCCCACACTTTCTGGAAGCGGCCGAAAAGGAAGGACTGACAATCCTCTGGGTTCCCCTGACCGAATGTCTCGTCGAAGAATTACCAATCTACAAATATCAGGCTGCCTCAAATCCGAAGATCCCACTGGCCGGACTCGCCGAACACGAACAAGACAAGATTCTCGCCGACGTTGCCAGACAGATCCGTGACATTGTCAGGGGATCGGAGGCGGCTAAGCCAGAAATCGATGAGGTGCGCCCGGACGACCAGGCAAGGCGCAAGCAACTGCAATCCGTCGCTGCTGGAATTCTCGAATCCACGAGCCTCCGTCGCTGGATTCTGAAAAGCAACGGGCTGCCGATTGACATGTCCGCCGGTGACCTCGCCGACAAGTTGTTCGCGATCGTTCCCGAGCTACGGGACGATGAGCCGTCCACGGCGATGGATTTTCTTGCGAAGTGCATCGATCCGGACAATCTTGAACTGGCAGACGACCGAGCGGCGGTGTGTGGCGACATGCAGCGGCTGGTCAGCGTGCTGGCCCCCGTCTGCCTTGTCGTGGACAATCCGGATGCCATTCAGCAGATGATTGACAATGTGACGACTCACGCAGCAATCGAAAGCAGAAACCCCCAGGTCGGTACAGCCACCATCGCGCGGCTTCTTGGTCTGTCTGCAGAACTGGATCACAAAGACGTCGAAGAATGCCCAGATGGCTGGTCGGCAACGAGTACTTTCAGTCGGGCGAGCAATCGCGTTCGCTCGGCTTCCACGATCCCGGAACCCGGCATGCAGGGACGGGATATCGTCCAGTTGGTCGCGGCCGGGCTGGCACGTCTGCTGCCGGCGCGAAGCGACAGGGTCGAATCCGTCAAAGCTAAACTGACGACGGAAAAGCAGCGATTCTGCTACCTTTGTCTGTGGTTGAAAGGCGAGTGGGAGGCCCCGGATCTGGAAAAAGTGCGCGAAGCGTTTCCGCAGCTTTTTATTCTCGTCAGTGCATCCGACGGCGACTCTCATCTGAACGAGACGGTCCTGACACAAATCGAAGAACTCCGCGACGAGCTGCCGCTGGATAGCAACTAACCATGAGAACAATCGTCGATGCAGACTTCGCCCACATTCTGGAGCCGCACGAAGAATGGGCAATCAAAGCCGCTCTCGCGGCTAACCGGCCGTTGCTGGTCCGCGGTGAGCCTGGTGTTGGCAAGACCCAGTTGGCTCAGGCCGCGGCGATTGACCTCAAGCGACCGTTGCGATCGCTGACTGTTGACTCCGGCACTGAAGCGACCGACCTGCTGTGGACGTTCGATGCTGTGCAGAGACTTGCGGAAGCCCAGGTGGCGTCAATGACCTTCAAAGACCCGAAGGTCGTCGAAGATCGCATCCGGGTCAGTCGATTTGTCCGACCCGGTCCATTGTGGTGGGCGTTCGACTGGAATTCTGCCGAAGGCCAGTTGGATGGTCATGAATCACCTCCCGAACGTCCGGACGGCTGGCAGTCGCACGAAGGCGTTGTGATTCTGATCGACGAAATCGACAAGGCAGAAAGCGATGTCCCCAACGGCTTGCTGGAGGCGTTCGGATCGCGACGCTTCACGCCTCAGGGATTCGACAAACCGGTCCGCCTGGAAGCGTCCACGGCACCTCCGCTGGTTGTCATCACGACCAACGAGGAACGCATGTTGCCGGATGCCTTTGTCAGGCGGTGCTTTGTCCTGCACATGCAGCTTCCGGAATACCCGCTGAATCCTCCTGCAAACGACCAGGAACGCTCGAAAGATCAGCCATTCATTGACTATCTGAAAACTCGGGGCCGCGCTCACTTTCCGAATGCCAGTGACGATCTGCTTTCGCGATCCGCCGAGCTACTGCTTTCTGATCGGCGCGAAGCGAAGCGCAGGCACTGGTCACCGTTGCCGGGGCTGGCAGAGTACCTGGACTTCCTGCGTGCGATCGAGGCACTGGCCGAACGAGGCGAAGACCCAAAGACCGTGTTCGATCAGATTCAGAGCTTCGTGTTTCGCAAGTCGCAGGAATCGGTGTGATGCAGGGGCGTCGGCCAACATCGGGTATTCTGGGCCGCAGCGATCTGGTTTACGCGCTTGGCACGCGACAGCCGGAGATTCTGCAGGAGGTCGTCCGTCAGCTCGGGCTGGAGCGGGAGATTCAGGCCGGACCGGAACCCGTCGAGGCCGGCGGTCCGGAGCCACGAATTGGGCCCAATTTTCCGCCGCCCAAGCCGATTGATGCGTCAGGCTATCCGTCACAAATTCAGAATATCGGCCTCTGGATCGTCACGCACTACACCCGCCATGGTGAAGCAGCAGAACCGCAGCCGACGGGGCCGTCCTATCACAAATGGCACGTCGAAGCTGAAGCCTTAGCGCAGAACGTGCGGCAGGTGCCACTGGCTCTCTGGAGCGATGTCGGGCCGCGCTTGCGGCGTGGACTTGCTGATGTCGCGCAAAGTCGCAGTCCGGACATCGAAAAGTTGGTGCCGCGCCTGGCCCGGCGAGAGATTATCACCGTTATCCCGCGACGCCGGAAGCGTCGCTGGGGAATGGCGGTCGATGTCATCCGGGATTTCAGTTTGCGCCTTAGTCCCTTTCAGGCCGACCAGGATGCGCTCATTCAGCGGTTGAAGACAATGCTGCCGCCCCATGCGCTGAAATTGATCGTGGGCAGGTCGCCGTTCGAGCTGATGCACGGTGACGCTGACTTACCAGATGACGTCGACGAAGAATATCGGCTGCCCGCGGCCGGAACTCAGGTACTGCTGCTTGGTGATCTGGGATGCCTGTCGCGCAGCCGTCGGCTGATCTCTGCGTGGTTGCGCTGGGGGCGTATGGCACGAGACAACGACTGCCGTCTGCTGGCTCTTGTGCCGTGCGGACTGGATCAGATTCCGCAACCGCTCCGCGACATTTATTCGGTGCAGACATGGCAACCGAACCGCGACGCTGTACGAGGAATGGATCGTCGTCGCGCACTTGTCCGTCAATTGCAGGTGCTGGCTTCGCCGGCGCTGCGGATCGAGCCAGGCCTGTTGCGTGACCTCCGCCGGTTGCTGCCCGATGCAACCGACGCGTCGCTGGAAGCGGAATTCTGGAGCAGTTCGCTGCTGGTCAGCGACCACCCGATGGCGGCCACTCTGGACCCGAAGGCTGCCAACGCGTCGCTGCGTCCGGAGTTTGAACGACTGCCGGTCGGGCTCAGACGCGATGCTCTGCAGTGCCTGCGCCGCTGGCGGCTGAATCTGCACGATTGTCCTGAGATCTGGTTCGAGGAATTCCTCAGCCTGAGCGAAGAGTCGCGTCGACTGATTCCGGAGCATGAGCAGGATCTGATCGACGCCCGAGCGTCGGTCCGGGAACTCGTTCGGCTCAGAGACAGCAATCAAGCGGACGCTTCGCGGGCGGCCGCCTGGCTGCATCGTTCGACGGATCGGCTGACGGCAGCGGCACTGACGGACGACGATGTCGGCCAGATTCTCAGGAAAGTGAAACGGGAACTGCACGATCCGGTCTGGCGGCGACTGCCACCGGGTACACCACCGAAAGTAGCCGCGGTGACGTACGAGTTTGAGTTTACAGATCGTCAGATATTCATTCGGCCGGCTCCCACGACGCGTGCGCCGGTGCCCGCAAGGCCGCGGCTGGAATGCTCGGATGGATGTATTCAGGTTTTCGACAACGCGCGTCGCCGTCAACTCACGGCGAACGAATTCTGGAAGACTGACAAACCGAACTTTGTCTCCGACTACGGCACTGACCGCTACGGGGCGTGGTTTGAATTTCAAGTGCCGCGGCGTGGCGGAAACGGCGTGGTCACACAGCGGATGCGCTGGATTCCGCCGGGAACGTTTCGAATGGGTTCGGCGGATGAACCGGAACGCAACGATGATGAGACACCGCATGAGGTGACGGTGAGCCGTGGGTTCTGGCTGGCGGACACGGCCTGCACTCAGGAATTGTGGCAGACCGTGCAGGGCGAGAATCCAAGTCGCTTCGAAGGCAATCGGCGACCGGTTGAAGAAGTGAGTTTTGAGGACGTCACGGCGTTTCTGACGAAGTTGGGCGAGGCTGTGCCTGGATTGTCTGCGGACCTGCCGACGGAAGCGCAGTGGGAATACGCATGTCGCGCGGGGACCACAACACCGTTCAGCTTTGGTGAGAACATCAGCACGGAACAGGTGAACTACCACGGACACCATCCCTACGCCGGAGGAGCGAAGGGCGAGTACCGGGATGAAACGGTCGCCTGTGGGTCGCTGGCCGCGAATGGGTGGGGCTTGTACGAGATGCACGGTAACGTGTGGGAATGGTGCCGGGACTGGTATGGCGAGTATTCGGCGGAGGCGCAGATCGATCCGACGGGGCCATCGGGTGGCTCGGACCGCGTCGTCCGCGGCGGCAGTTGGTACTACGACGCTCGCTTCGTGCGGTCGGCCTACCGGTTCGGGTACGACCCGGGTATTCGGTTCGACGACCTGGGCTTCCGCCTCCTGAGTTCAGCCAGTGCGGAGCCAACCGAGGAGGCGGAGGTGCCCGTCGCGGAGCAGGGCTCGCAGCCGACGAGGTTCGGCGGAGCCGACGAAATTTTCCGGCCACAATCGGTCCTGTTGGATAGTCCGGATTCGGTCGGAATCGAAATCCCAGGCCTCAACCGAGTGGGAATTCGCAGTGATCTGGAAGAAATCCAGGTTCAGCGGCTGACGAAGCCGGAATGGGCTGTCGAATTCGGACGCGATTCGTACGGCACGTACGCGGATTTCGAGGTTGAAAGCGAGCAATCTGACGCCAAACTCCGCCAGCGCCTGCGTTGGATTCCCCCTGGCAGCTTTCAGATGGGATCGCCGAATGACGAGGATGAACGCTACGACAACGAAGTACGGCACGCCGTAACCATCTCTCAGGGTTTCTGGATGTTCGAAACGCCGTGTACTCAGGCTTTGTGGCTGGCCGTCATGGGCGGCAAAAACCCAAGCCGGTTTCAAGATGCTCTACGACCGGTCGAACAAGTGTCCTGGGACGAAGCGGTAACCTTTGCTGAAAAACTCAGCCAGACGGTCAAAGCCCTGCCATTCGAATTAAGTCTTCCGACGGAAGCACAGTGGGAATACGCCTGTCGAGCCGGTACGCCGACGGCCATTTATTCCGGGCCGATGGAAATCCACGGAGACGCCAACGCTCCGGCTCTTGATCCAATCGCCTGGTACGGCGGCAACTGCGGCCACGAATTCGATCTTGATGAGCAGCAGGCGGAAGAAATTACCTGGCTTGAGAACAAGCAGTACGAGTTCAAGTCCGGCGGGACACGACGAGTTCGGCAGAAGGCACCGAATCCTTGGGGCCTTTATGATATGTTGGGCAACGTCTGGGAGTGGTGCCACGACTGGCACGCCGACTATTCGTCAGAGGCGCAGAACGATCCGACGGGGCCAGAGGATGGCTCGAGCCGCGTCGTCCGCGGCGGCGGTTGGTTCGACAGCGCTCGCTTCGTGCGGTCCGCCT
>CAZHET010000253.1:0-3816 GCA_964531585.1 uncultured Planctomycetaceae bacterium
TCCAGGATTTCCCGCAAGCGCTCTGGCTGCTGCTCCGCGAGTTCCTGCCACGTCGTGATTCCGGTTTCCATGCAGACACCGGCGGCTAGCGCCGTACCGCTCACGGAACCTGGCGCTGTCCTGCTAAGCGTTGCAGTCGCCACGGTGACGTACTTGTCAGTCCATTGCTTCTTGAGTTCTTCCGCTTGCTGGATAGACATCGTTCAGATTCTCCGCTGGCATCAAGTTGCTGTGAATGAGTGACTTCTGGTAACGTGGAACGCTGCCGTTGCGAGGAGAAATCGGGTCAGGCCCAGTTGTGCGAAGTAACGTTCAGGCCGTCGCGGAGACGGAAGCTGACCCCATTTCCCCGCGGTTCCGACCCCCTGACTCGATAAGTTGACCTGCGATGATACAAATTCGCCTGCTGACAACCATGCAGTTGATGGCCACGTTCGTCAGTTCTGCCGCCTGTGTCGTGGCCGCAGGAGCTGACGATGAACCGGTGGATTTCAACCGCGATGTGCGGCCGATTCTTTCCGACACGTGCTTCGCCTGCCATGGTCCCGACTCCGGACAACGGCAGGCGGATCTGCGGCTGGATCTTCAGGAAGGGCTGTTCCGGTCGCAGGACGGAATCACCATCGTTGACGCAAAGGCCGCCGCGAACAGCGAACTGCTGCGACGGGTCGAATCCGAAGACGCGGACATGGTCATGCCGCCATCGGATTCAGGCAGGACTCTTACCGCGGAACAGAAGCGGACAATTCGCCGCTGGATTGAACAGGGAGCCGAATGGAAGGGGCACTGGGCCTACATTCCGCCGCAACGCCCCGCCGTGCCCGCAGTGGAAGTCAGCGACACCGCCAATGACATCGATCGCTTCATTCAGAATCAGCTCAACAGACGAGACCTGCAACCGCTGGGCCAGGCCGATCCGGTCACACTGGTCCGTCGATTGAGTTTCGATCTGACCGGACTTCCGCCGACCCCACAGCAGGTCGCTGCGTTCGCCGCCAATCCATCAGCGGAAGTATGGCAGACGCTGGTCGATGAACTGCTGGCGACTCATCACTTTGGCGAACGCATGGCCGCGACGTGGCTGGATCAGGTGCGCTACGCTGACACCAACGGGATTCACGGCGACAACCACCGCGAAGTCTGGATGTACCGCGACTATGTGATCGACGCGTTCAACAGCAACATGCCGTTCGACCGCTTCACCATCGAACAGCTTGCCGGAGATCTGTTGCCGGAACCCAGCGACGAACAGAAGGTCGCCTCCGGCTACAACCGGCTGCTGATGACAACTCGCGAAGGAGGCGCTCAGCCAAAGGAATATCTCGCGAAGTATTCGGCTGACCGCGTGCGTAACGCGTCTTCGGTGTGGCTGGGAGCGACGATGGCGTGCTGTGAATGTCACGACCACAAGTACGACCCGTATTCCATTCGCGACTTCTATCAGTTCGCCGCATTCTTCGCGGACATCGTGGACGTGCCGGTGGGAGTTCAGCCGGCGACAAGAATGCCCTCGCGAACTCAGCGCGACCGCCTGGCGGAACTGCAGCAGCAGGTCGAGGCCCATCAGACGAAATACGACGAGGCTGTGCAAAATCGTGCCGACGAGCTTTCGCCGGCAATGGAAACCTGGCTGACCGATGTTCAAACCAGGCTGGCCGATGACAACATGAAGGACAAGCCGGCGAAAGACGTCGCAAAGGCACTTGGTCTGCCGGAAGAACTGCTGGCGACACTCAAGGCATGGCCGGAAGTCGATGACAACCAGCGAGGGCAGGTCACCGGTCACTTCCAGTCAGTCACCGAGTTGCTGGAGGACGTTCGCAAACCGCTGGAAGCAGCCAGGGCCGAACGAGATGCTTTCGAAAAAACCATTCCCGAAATGCTGGTGACTCGCACTCAGGCACCGCGCGAAATTCGCGTGCTGGCGCGAGGTAACTGGATGGACGACAGCGGCGACGTGGTCGCTCCCTCCGTGCCGCACTTTCTGACTCAGGTCAATTCCGCGTCGCGGCCAACCCGGATGGATCTTGCCGAATGGTTCGTCGCTGACGACAACCCGCTGGTCGCACGTGTCTTCGTGAACCGCCTGTGGCAGCAGTTTTTCGGCAAAGGCATCGTCGCGTCAGCCGACGACTTCGGCTCGCAGGGAGCCTGGCCGACTCATCCGCAGCTTCTGGACTGGCTGGCCGTCGAGTTTCGCGAAAGCGGCTGGGATGTCCAGCACATGATTCGGCTGATCGTCAGCTCCGACGCGTATCGCCGAGCGTCAATTTTCGACGAACAGCTTGTCGCCGCCGATCCGTTCAACAAGTGGCTGGCCCGGCAGTCGCGGCATCGACTTGAAGCAGAGTTCATTCGAGATACCGCGCTGCACGTCTCCGGATTGCTGGTGGACGAAGTCGGGGGGCCGTCAGTGAAGCCATATCAGCCGGCCGGCTACTGGGCTCATCTGAACTTTCCGACTCGCGAATGGGAATCGGATTCCGGTGCCAACCAGTATCGGCGCGGGCTGTACACGTACTGGTGCCGCACGTTTCTGCATCCCGCAATGAAGTCGTTCGACGCGCCGACTCGCGAAGAATGTACGGTCGAACGTCCACGCAGCAACAACAGCCTGCAGGCTCTGGTGCTGCTGAATGATCCGACCTTTGTGGAAGCCGCCCGCGCACTTGCTGAGCGAGTGCTGAACGAAGGCGGATTGTCCGACGAAGCACGAATCGACCGCATCTATCGCCAGTGTCTGTCACGCGGAGCTCGACCTGAGGAATCGGCCGTTCTGCTGGAATTGCTCAACAATCAGCGAGCCGCGTTTGCTGAGTCAGGCGATGGCGTCTCCGGGTTTCTCAGCGTTGGCCAGAAGTCGGTTGATTCGGCGATCGATCAGCAGCAGCTTGCCGCATGGACCGCCGTCGCACGTGCGGTGCTGAATCTGCACGAAACGATTACACGACCATGATTCTCGCGGTCGATATCGGCAACACGCGAGCCAAGCTCGGACTATTCCGGCCGACCACCGCCTTGCCTGAAACCGTCGCGATCTCCGCAGTGACTCTGGAGGATTCGTCATCGCTGGCCGACGCGTTGCGCGAATGGGTCGCAAACGCAGCAGGCCAATCCGTTTCGACGTGCGTGCTGGCTGGCTCGAACCCTCCGGTTCGCGACGAACTGCATCGATTATGGCCGTTTCCGAGTTTCCCGCCGAGAGTCGTTGAGAGCTTTCGCGATGTGCCGCTGGCAGTTGATGTGGACGAACCGCAGAAAGTCGGCATTGACCGCCTGCTGAGTGCCTTCGCCGTGATGGCAGGCGGCCAGGCCAGTCGCCCCGCTGTCATCGTCGATTCCGGCACGGCAACAACGGTTGACCTGCTGACGGCCGATGGCACATTTCGCGGCGGCAGCATCCTGCCGGGACTGCGGCTGTCAGCGTACGCACTGCACGACTACACGGCTCGACTGCCGCTGATCGACACAGATACGCGGCTGACCACGGAACCGCCACTGCCGGGCAGGAACACCGAAGACGCAATCTGTGCCGGCCTGTTCTGGGGCCAGCTCGGTGCAGTTCGTGAACTCGTTTCGCGGCTGTTCGCATCGGCGACAAGGCAGTTCGACGAAGCTCTTCCACCTCAGGTCTTCATCACCGGCGGCGGCGGCAGACAACTCATGCCACACTTCCCGGAAGCCACGTTCGTCGACAGCCTGGCTCTGCACGGTCTGGCAATTCTTGCTGATCGGCAAACGAAACAAGCCCGGTAGCCGGTCCGGTGCGCGTGATTCTCACACGAAGGCACGAAGGCACGAAGGCACGAAGGCACG
>CAZHET010000253.1:3916-9379 GCA_964531585.1 uncultured Planctomycetaceae bacterium
CCGGTGCGCGTGATTCTCACACGAAGGCACGAAGGCACGAAGGCACGAAGGCACGCAGGTTCTTGCTGGCGCTGTCGTCCACACTCAAGTCCGCCTCGACTTTGTGCCTTCGTGTGAGGCAGCCGACGGCTTCACCGTTCAGGTTGTCACGCAGGCGGCGGGGGCCGAAATACTGGTCGGCGTTGCCGTCACGCCTGCTTTTCGCGACAAAAAAAGCCCGACACCGTCAGGTATCGAGCTTGAGGAGATTATGCATTTCGTCATTGCGGCGGGAACTCAGCCACCGATATCCGGCTGCGTTTGAGCACGTCGGGCACGCATTTCGGAGCGGCGGCGGGTGCGGCGACGTTCATCACTCGGCTTTTCGTAGAACTCGCGTTTGCGCATTTCTTTCTTGACCCCGGCATGTTCAACCAGCTTCCGGAATCGTTTCACAGCATCGTTCACATTTTCATTATCACGCAGACGCAACTTAACCACAAAGAGCCTCCGTATACGAGGTAAGGGACCGGAACAGGCCGGTTCTGCTGACCGGCCGGGAACCCCAGAACGTAGCAGATGGCCCGGCTTTTGCAAATCCCTGCTACCCGCCGCGTGCGGCAAATTCAGAATCCGTGTCTCCAGGTCCCGCGAATGGGGCAACTCCCGGTGGCCAAACCGTCAATTCAGCCCCTGCAGGCGGCGAGACTGACCGGTTCACTCTCGCCGCTGCCGAAGCGCGACACAACCAGGTCCACGATTCGCCTGGCCGCCTGACCGTCCCCGTACGGATTGCAGTCCGTCTGCATCGCCGTGTACGCAGCCTTGTCAGTCAGCAGTCGGGTTACTTCGCGGACGACGCGATCTGCGTCTGTGCCGATCAGTCGTGTGGCTCCGACGGCAACGGCTTCCGGTCGTTCGGTGCTGTCGCGAGTAACCAGCACGGGCTTTCGCAGCGACGGCGCTTCTTCCTGGACGCCGCCGGAATCGCTCAGAATCAGCGTCGCCTGATCCATCAGCCACACGAATTCCGGATAGTCGGCCGGAGCAATCAGATGCACGTTGGCACGGCCGGAAAGGTGTTCTTCCACGGGTTGCCGGATATTCGGATTCAGATGCACCGGGTAGACGAACTGCACGACCGGGAATCGAACCGCCAGTTCTGCGATTGCCGAACACAGGTTGCGAATCCCGGCCCCGTGATTTTCCCGTCGGTGAGCCGTAATGAGTACCATTCGCCGCTGAACCAGGTCCGGATGCTTCTCGATCCATGCGGCAGCATTCAGACGCTCGCGTTCCACCGTCCAGTGCAGCGCGTCGATCACGGTGTTGCCGGTCACGAACACGGTCGCCGGATCGCAGCCTTCGCGCAGCAGGTTATCGGCGGCGGTTTCGGTCGGCGCGCAATGCAGCGTTGCCGTCAGTGAGCAGACTCGGCGGTTGAACTCTTCCGGAAACGGCGACCGAATATCCGTCGTCCGCAGTCCGGCTTCGACATGAACATAGGGCAGCCCGGCATAGAAGGCAGCCATGCCGGCGCCGAAAGCCGTTGTCGTATCGCCCTGACCAATGATGCACTGCGGCTGATGTTCGGCGATCGCCCGGGAAAGTCCTGTCAGGCATCGCGCGGTCAGGTCGGACAGCGTCTGGCGTTCCGTCATTAGTGACAGTTCGACGTCGGGACGAATGTCGAAATATCGCAGAACCTGATCCAGCATTTCGCGATGCTGTCCCGTGGAACAGACGATCGGCGTGACTTCCGGATGCTTCAGAGCGGCCTTCACAACCGGCGCCATTTTGATGGCTTCCGGCCGCGTGCCGAAGACACACAGCGTTTTCATGGCGTTGATTCCGGAGTCGGATGGGTTGCCACATGAGCAGGACCGGAACCGGCATCGGTTTCGAGGTCGCGGACGCCGGACTGCGGACGTCCGACTCCGTTCACGACGCGATAGATCTCCAGTCGGAACGGCGGGAAGTCTTCGTTGCTGCACTGCACCGGGATGGATTCCACCAGTTCAAACACTTCGGGATGTTCCGCCACGACGTCACGCAGCCGTTCGGCAATTTCAACCTTGTAGAAGAACTGAGGCTGTTCCAGGACGACATAAGCCAGCTTCGCCTCTGTCAACGTGGTCAGGATCTCTTCGTTGGTTTCGACAAACTGCCGGAAGTCGGTATCCGGTACGCAGGTGAAGTCGTACAGCAACCGATCGCCTCGCACGACGTGCCGTGACCGAGACTCGTCCAGCGACCGTACGTGGTACGTGAAGTTTCCGTCCCACCAGCCATCGAAGAAGACTCGCGCGTCAGGCGGTGTGCGTTGCAGCACGAATTCCGCAGCCTGCCGATAGCCGGTGACTCGGTGATCGGGCAGCGAATACGACGCAATCACAGGACCGCCGATCAACAGGCCGTACACTGCTATAACGCTCAGCCGCCGGAAACGAAGTACCGTTCTTCGCTGCAGCCAGCGAGCAACCGTGTCCGCTCCGACAACGGCGAAGAATGCCACCGCCGGCAGCCAGTAGATCGCATGACGCGACCGCAATTCGGCCAGCGGCGTGAAGACCAGATACGTTGAAACCAGCAGTGCCCAGAATACTCCGGCGTTGTGTCTCACAGGTCTGCGCAGCGCGACACACATGCCGATAACCAGAAATGCGGTCGCCGGCCAGCTTGCCTGCTCCGGCAGGCAGCTCGGGTAGTACAGGAAATTGCGAGGACTCAGGAAGCCAATCTGATCGCCTTCCTCTTCCGCCAGCCCGACCGATTCGGCCGCCTGCCGGAGATGCAGGTCTCCGACTTCCCGCAGAATAATGGCATACGGCGGCGCTACGACGGCAATTGCCAGCAGCGTTGCCGCTATCACATGTCGCTGGAACAGCCTGGCACACGTCTGCTGGATGCGAGTGCCGATTGAGCCAGGGAGACGGGCAGTTCCGCCGACATGATCGCCCGGCGGCCGGTGCAGAATCAGTATCAGCAGATAAGCCGGCAACAGGACAACTGCGTCAAAGCGAGTCAGCGCCGCCCCCGCCGCAGCCAGCGCGGCCAGATACAGACTTCGATGGCGGTTGTCGCACATCCACACGTCGAACTGCTGAACGGACAGCAGGCAAAGTGCCAGCGTCGGCATTTCCAGCATCACGTGCCGGCTGTATTCAAAGACCAGCGGCGACAGGGCGAACACCATCACGACGAGTTGGCTAAAGCGAGCGTCACAGCGGCGGCGCAGCAATCGATACAGCAAGATCACCGCCACCAGATAAAACGCCAGCACGATCAGGCGCGGAACGACGACCGACGTGCCGAAGAGTGTCATGGCAACACCCGTGATCCCGTGGAACAGCGGCGGCCAGATCAAAAGTCCCAGCGCGGGATACTGTTCAAAATATCGCTCGGCATACTGCTTCGGATGAGTCAGGTCACCGTCGATCAGCAGGTCTCGAAAGAACACGCCGGTCATCACATGACGGTTGGAATCACCGCCAAAGACCGGTTCGTCGGGCTGGATGACGACGCCGTGCAGCGCAACAGTCAGCAGTCCAAAGGCCGCCCATCTCAGCAGCATCCGGCTGTCGGAGGGCGTCCCGGCGACAGAACGTTCGAAGTTCACCTGAGCATCGCGATGAGTCTCATCAGTGCGGCGAAGTTCCGGTGGTTCAGGGATCAGGGTCGCGCTACTCATGACGCAACCACTTCGGCTGCCGGTGACTGTACCGTACCTGCCGCGCCGCGCGACACTGCCGTCCGGGACCCGGCTCGGACTGCCGCTGCGTGATCCCTCATCGGCCGCACATTGAAGTGCCGCGACAATTCGTCGAGCATCCAGGCCACAAGCAGAATCTTGGGTTCGGCCGGCTGTTTCATTGCCGGAAAGAACGCCAGGTCCCGATCGTCATCGCAGCCCATAAAGTCGAGTGGATGCAGCAGCAGCGACGGTGCCACGCGTGTCATCCGGCATAGTGTCAGCGCCGTCTTCCAATAGGCCCGTGCCACAAACGTCGAAAACTGAGCCAGATAAAGGATGTAGCTGGCATGAATCGGAATGCGCAACAACGGCATCGTCGTGACGGGAATCTCCGTCAGACGACCTTCGTCGAAATTCCATTCATACGGCTTCAGCGGACGGAAGCCTTCGCTGACGTTTCCGAACAACTGTTTGCGTTCCTCCCGTTCTTCGCGGCTGAGACTGGTCGACATGAAGTAATACACGCGAGCCAGCGGTCCCAGAATTGTCGGAAACGTGGAGCAGTCGTATTCGTAGCCGCGGCGGATCAAAACTTTCAGCAGCGTTTCGCTGAAGCTGAAACCGGGACCTCGGAAACCGACCGGGCACTGGCCTGTCACGCGCTCCAGATGCTCCTCAGTGCGTGCGAGTTCACTGACCAGATCCTGTTCGCTGTACAGGTGCAGCCACGGTTCGTGGTTGAACGAATGGTTGCCGATCTCGTGACCTGCGGCAGCGATTGAAGCGATGGCTTCGAAATTCTCTTCCCGCGACGCGTCCTGGCCGACAACGAAGACCGTCATCTGCAGGCTGCGCGCATCCAGCACGCTCAGAAATCTGGGAACGACGACATCCAGATAACTGGGATAACGGTCCCAGCCGGCGTCGCCGTGAGTCTTCATGTAGGACCATTTGTTGTCGAGATCCAGCGACAGGCTGGCAACCGGCATGGACATGGCAATCACCCATTTCTATGGCTGGCCGACGAGCGGAGGTCTGGCACGGCGAACCTGAGATTCCGGGTCCTCATCTGTCGCAAACTTCTGAACGAATTCGTTCGCCAGCCTGACGCTTTCGTTGACGTTCAGCGTTCCGTTCACGATGTGCGAGGAATTGACCGCAAACACGTTCCGGACCGACGTTCTGATCGGAGCCAGACGTTCCGAATAGCTCAGCGTCGGCAGGGCAAACACATGCCTGACGCGCGACAGTTTGAATGCCAGGACGTCGTGTCGCGAAAACTGCGGATACATCCGTTCCAGCGCGGCGATAAAGTCTGCCTGAATCTCGTCGTCGCTGAGTTCAAAGACGTCGTCATCCGGAGTCACATACTTCGGCAGATAGATCAGCGAGTGACCACCGAACTGCTGCCTGTCGACCAGTGCCGACATTTCGATAACGGCCGTAAACGGCACGTTTCCGTCTGTGATGTTGGTGACGTAATAGGGCGAAATCGGATTCGCCAGCAGGACCGAGGCACAAACGATTCCATGAAAGCGAATGCTTTCGTGCAGCAAGCGTTCACGATCAGACAACTGCGGCAGCAGTCCTGAAACAACCGGCGACGGCACGGTCGTCACAACGCGGTCAAACGCTTCTTCACGCCGCTGAGACTCCAGCAGCACGGATCCGTCCGGAACAGATTCGATGCTCTGGACCGGGGCATTACACCGGATATCCACGCCGGCTTCGGTCAGCCTGCGTTCAAAGTGGCTCAGGACAGTTGCATAGCCACCGCGAACGTACCCGAA
>CAZHET010000254.1:0-9366 GCA_964531585.1 uncultured Planctomycetaceae bacterium
ATGTTTATGGCGGCCGTGGCGCTGGCCGTGGGCGCGATTCCCGAAGGACTGCCTGCCGCCGTGACCATCACGCTGGCCATCGGCGTGAGCAAAATGGCCAGGCACAATGCAATCATTCGCAAGCTTCCGGCCGTCGAAACGCTCGGCAGCACCACGGTGATCTGTTCCGACAAAACCGGAACGCTGACTCAGAACGAAATGACCGTGCGGGAAGTGTTTGCCGCAGGCGAGCGGTTTGGCATTTCCGGCGTCGGCTATGCTCCCGACGGCCTGATCTCGTGTGACGAAGCAGCGGTGGATGTCCGTCAACATCCGACACTGATGGAATGCCTGAAGGCCGGTCTGCTGTGCAACGATTCGGCAGTTTCACAAACCGAACAGGGCTGGCAGGTGGCCGGGGATCCCACGGAAGCCGCTTTGATTGTGTCGGCTCGCAAAGGCGGTCTGACTTCCGACGCCATCATGCGCGACTATCCGCGACTGGACGCGATTCCCTTCGAATCGCAGCATCAATACATGGCGACGCTGCACAACACCGGACCATGCAGCGCGCCGGTGGCCTGGTTGAAGGGCTCGGTTGAGAGCATCCTGCAGCGTTGTGACAATGTCTTGGGCTCTGACAATGATCACTCAGCCCTGGATGCCGCCGACATCAACCGACGCGTTGACGAAATGGCAGCCGACGGATTGCGTGTCCTGGCGTTTGCACGGATCGAGTTTCCTGCAGGAACCACGTTGATTGATCACAAGGATGTAACCGGTGGGCTGAGTTTCGTCGGTTTGCAGGGAATGATCGACCCGCCGCGACCGGAAGCGATTCATGCTGTCCGCGCCTGTCAGACCGCCGGAATCTGCGTGAAGATGATTACCGGAGATCACGCCGGGACGGCTGCTGCAATTGCCGCGCAGATCGGACTCAATCCGATCGGACTCGATGGTGCTCAGCAGAACGGGGCATCGGGCAGCGTGCTCACGGGAAAAATGCTCGCCGAATTGTCCGATAACGAACTTCTGGAAGTCGTTGACAGGACGTCTGTGTTCGCGCGAGTGGCACCGGAACAGAAATTGCGACTGGTGAAGGCGCTGCAGCATCGTGGCCATGTCGTCGCCATGACCGGCGACGGCGTGAACGATGCTCCGGCGCTGCGTCGAGCTGACATTGGTGTGGCGATGGGAATTACCGGCACGGAAGTGGCCAAGGAGGCGGCCGACATGGTGCTGACAGATGATAATTTCTCGTCAATTGAAGCGGCGATCGAAGAAGGCCGCGGCGTCTTTGACAATCTGATCAAGTTCATCACCTGGACTCTGCCGACCAACATCGGCGAAGGTCTGGTGATTCTGGTCGCGGTGTTCATGGGGGCGGTTCTGCCGATTCTGCCCGTGCAGATTCTGTGGATCAACATGACGACGGCCGTGCTGTTGGGATTGATGCTGGCTTTCGAACCAAAAGAACCCGGCATCATGCAGCGTCCCCCACGCGATCCGGCCAGCCCGATCCTTTCAAAAACGCTCACGCTGCGAATCTGTCTCGTCGGAATCATGCTGCTGGTCGGTGCCTTTGGATTGTTCGAATGGGAGCTGAGTCACGGTGAGAGCGAAACGGCAGCGCGCACGGCTGCAGTAAACGTGTTTGTCTTCGGTGAGCTGTTCTATCTGTTCAACTGCCGCTCTCTGACTCTGTCGATGTTCGCGCTCGGAGTATTCAGCAACCGTTGGCTGCTGGCGGGAGTCGCCATGATGACCACACTGCAGATCGCGTTCACCTACGCCCCGTTCATGAACCGCGCCTTCAGCAGCGAGCCGATTGGGGCGCCGGAGTGGTGTTGGATTCTGGGAACCGGCATTCTCATTCACTTTGTTGTCGGATTTGAAAAATGGCTGCGTCGTCGGACGCCGCCGGAGGCTGGCTCTACCGAACAGTGAGTCGGCTGGCCGAGAGTTCTCATCGGCAGCCGAAACGTTCACTCCCCCATGATGGAATCACGGAACTGCACACGGAAAAGAGACAATGACCGATCCAGACATCCAGACGCTGGCTTCATCTCGCATGTCGCTGTTTGAGCGTTTTCCACTCATTGTCGGAGCCGTTGCCTGCGTGCTCTTCGGCGGGTTGATGGCGCTGGGAGTTCGCGCGTTGTGGCAACTGGACGAGACACCAGCCACAAGCACCTTTAAGGAACAGATGATGCATCGCAAGACGCGAACCATGGAGCAGATTCTTGATGGCCTGGTTCGAGGAGACCTGCGGCGTGTCGAGAACTCGGCTGAACGCATGTGGGACATTGCAGGCAATCTTGACTGGTATATGTCGAATCCTCTTTATGAAGACAACTCGATTGTATTTCGCGAATCAACCGCTGCGTTGATTGAATCCGCCCGGCAGCGCGATCACTCAGTCGCAAAGGAGTCTGCCCTGCGGCTGGAGCGATCGTGCATTGAGTGCCACGAACTTATCAATAAGCAGAACATTCCGGCCCGGTAGGCTGAGTCCTCTTTGCCCCGCCGTTGCCGCTCAAACCGCGAAGTGCCTCAATGCGACGATTCACCAACGTTCTCGTGATGTTCAGGAATGATCGAACAGCCCTCCGCCACGCGGCTGTCCTGGCAAAGAAAAACCGGGCGGTTGTCACCGGCGTGCTGCTCGATTCTCAGAATATCATGATCGCGGAATGCCGATCGCGTTTGCAGGACAATATCGCGCCACTCCGTCAAGGCAGCTTGCGCGGCGAAGGGAGTTCCTGTCGCCGCCTCCGTCTGCAGATCATCCGGAAGGTAATGGCGACGAATCTGCGGGGCAAATCGCGACGACAAAATCCAGTCAACAGGCAGCAGGGTGGCTGAAGGAAGTCGGCAGCACTTGAATGCTGCTGCCATTGCTGATCGCAGCCAAAGAGTCAGCGGATCAGCCCCTGCGTGGCTTTGACGACAGAACTGAACTTCACAACCGTATCACGACAATTCCAGGGAGGCATTCATGTCAAACTCTCTATTGCGAGGTTACGGTTACTCACCGTACTACGTGGAAGGCAGCGAACCGGAGACGATGCATCAGCTTATGGCGTCGACGCTCGATCAGGTCGTGGACGAAATCAAGCGAATCAAGAAGCAGGCGCTGCAGAACAATGACGCGACGCGGCCGTTGTGGCCGGTCATCGTGATGCGCACGCCCAAGGGATGGACCTGCCCGCGCGAGGTAGATGGTAAGCAGGTCGAGGATAGTTGGCGCAGCCATCAGGTTCCCATGGGCCAAATGCACGAGCGGCCCGATCATGTGGCACTGCTGGAAGAGTGGATGAAGAGTTACCGGCCCGCAGAGTTATTCGACGAGCAGGGACGCCTGCTGCCCGAACTTGCCGAACTGGCTCCGCAGGGCGAGCGACGGATGGGGGCCAATCCGCATGCCAACGGGGGCCTGTTGCTGAAGAGCCTGCGCCTGCCGGACTTTCGCGACTATGCGGTTGATGTTCCGCGTCCAGGCAGCGTGAAGGCTGAAGCGACTCGTGAGCAGGGGAAGTTCATTCGCGACGTGATGAAGCTCAACCTGGAAGCGAAAATTTTTCGCATCTTCAGTCCCGACGAGAACGCTTCAAACCGCTGGGGCGACGTCTTCGAGGTCGCCGATCGCGCTTTCGTGGGAAGTATCCTGCCAGGCGACGATCATATTTCCGCCGATGGTCGCGTGATGGAGGTGCTTTCCGAGCATCAATGCCAGGGCTGGCTGGAAGGCTATCTGCTGACCGGACGCCACGGCTTCTTCAACTGTTACGAAGCCTTCATTCACATCATCGACTCGATGTTCAACCAGCACGCCAAGTGGCTGAAAGTGTGTGATCATATTCCGTGGCGGCGACCGATTGCCTCGCTGAACTATCTGCTGTCGTCGCACGTCTGGCGGCAGGACCACAACGGGTTTAGTCATCAGGATCCCGGGTTCATCGACCACGTTGTCAACAAAAAGTCAGAGATCATTCGTGTCTACCTGCCTCCCGATGCCAACTGCCTGCTTTCGGTCACCGATCATTGCCTGCGCAGTCGCAATGATGTCAACGTGATCGTGGCCGGGAAGCAGCCGTCGCCTCAATGGCTGTCAATGGACGACGCGATCAGGCACTGCACCGCCGGAATCAGCATCTGGGACTGGGCCAGCAACGATCAGGGAAGCGAACCCGATGTGGTGCTGGCTTGTTGAGGTGACGTGCCAACGCTGGAAACGCTTGCCGCCGGCGACATCATCCGTCGCGAACTCCCCGAGCTGAAAGTCCGCGTGATTAACGTGGTCAACCTGATGAAGCTGCAGACGCCCGAAGAGCACCCGCATGGCCTGTCGCATCGAGACTTTGACATTATGTTTACGACCGACAAACCGATCATCTTTGCGTTTCATGGATATCCCTGGCTGATTCATCGGCTGACCTATCGGCGAACCAATCACAGTAATCTGCACGTGCGAGGCTACAAGGAAGAAGGGACAACAACGACGCCGTTCGACATGGTGGTTCTGAACGATCTGGATCGATTCCACCTTGTCGAAGATGTAATCCAGCGGGTCCCGAAACTGGGTGCCAAAGAGGCATACCTGAAGCAGTCACTGCGTGACAGGCTGACTGAACACAAGCTGTACATCAGGGAGCACGGGCAGGACATGCCGGAAATCCGCGACTGGACGTGGCCAGCGGACAAATCGGGTGAGTCACAATGACCGTACTTGTTCTGAACGCCGGATCGAGCACGCTGAAGTTTGCCCTGTTCGACCAGTCGGCTCGCGAGGAACTCGCCGGCGGCGTTGTTGATTGGCAGGGCCGAGCAGATTCCGCCACGCTGACATTTCGTTCGCCATCGACTGGCGGGCACCAGTCGACTGCGCCACTCCGCACTTTCGGCGAAGCTGTCGGTTGGGTTCTTCGTTCGCTGACCAACAGCGATCTCCCAGGTCCGATCGATATCGTGGGCCATCGCGTCGTTCATGGCGGCACGCAGTTCAGACAGGCAACATTCGTTAACGACGAAGTGAGCCAGTCACTGGCCGAGATCAGCGAACTCGCCCCGTTGCACAATCCGCCGGCGCTGACGACAATTGCAGCGATGCGAAGTGCGCTGCCTGGCGCAGCTCATGTTGCGGTGTTCGATACGGCTTTCTTCGCAGGCCTCCCGCATCGCGCGAGCATTTATCCGGTACCGTATGACTGGTACGAACAATACGGCGTCCGCCGTTTCGGGTTTCATGGCATCAGCCACGCGTACTGCGCGTTGCGAGCGGCCGAGCTGCTGCAGCGCCAGGATGACGCCAGTCTTCGGCTGGTCGTTTGCCATCTGGGAAACGGCTGCTCAGCGACCGCTGTGAAGGGCGGACAACCCATCGCGACGACCATGGGCTTTACGCCGCTGGAAGGTTTGATGATGGGCACGCGCAGCGGTTCCGTCGACCCGGGGATTCTGTTGCACCTGCTTCAGCAAAGAGGCATGAGCGCGGCTCAGCTTGACGAGGCGCTGAACCGACACTCAGGCCTGCTCGGGGTCTCGGGCGTCTCATCTGACTTTCGCAAAGTCGAAATGGCGGCGAAGGCGGGCGATCAGCAGGCGGAGCTGGCGATCGACATGTTCGCGGATCGAGTTCGAGCCGCCGTTGGCGCGCTGACGGTGACACTCGGTGGCATCGATGCGCTGGTTTTCACGGCGGGAATTGGCGAACACTCGGCAACGCTTCGCAGTCGCGTGTGCGAAGGGCTGCAGTGCCTGCACATGCATCTGGATGCGAAGAAAAACCAAGACGCCCCCGCCGATTCCGACGTCGCTGAACCCGACCAGCCAGGCCGCATCCTTGTCGTACGGACGCGTGAGGAGCAAATGATCGCCCGTGACGCGCAGCGCCTTGTCCGAGCCTGAAAGCACGAGAACGGTGAGCTGCTGCAGCTTGAACCTGAAACCTGCAGCACCTCAACTCGGTCGACAACGGCTGAAGGAAGTGCAAGTGACGAACACAAGCAACTTCAAAGTGGTGTCGAGTCACCGCGCTCCAGGTTTCTTCAACGTTCCGGTACTGTCGGCGAAGCGGTTCAGGCTGACGCCAGCGGTTTCGGCGAGTGTCAGCCACAGGTCGGCGAGCGGGCGGCGACCGGGATAGTGCAGGTGTCCGACGCGAGGAGTCAGCCCGCCGGCCAGCAGCACCTGCAGGTCGGCGTAGTTGTGTTTATCGCCGTCGCTGATACCGCTGCCCATGGCGATGCAGCAGGAGTCGAGCAGTGTGCCGTTGCCTTCGGGAATGCTCTGCAGTTGCTCAATCACGTAGGCATATAGAGCGACATGGAAGCCGTCGATCTCGGTAATCTTCGCCTTCGCTTCGTCCCCTTTGGTGTGCGTCAACACGTGATGATTCTGCGGTGAATCGAATACGCCGTGGAACATCCGGGGACTATCCCATCGTTCGGGATCAACAACCAACGTGGTGACACGCGTCAGGTCGAGTCGGAAGGCGTGGACGATCAGGTCGCCCATCAGCCGCAGATAGTCCGCCAGGTGTTCCGGGATACCGCTCGGCTCAGGGAATGGCGGTTTACCAATGCGCACTGCAGCCTGTTCCGCCAGCTGAATCCGACGCTCAGTCTGTCGTACGCTGTCGAGGTATTCGTTCGGCTTTTCCTGATCCTGAGTGGTCAATTGTGTTGCGAGCCGCTTCGCATCGGCATGGACTTTGTCGAGCACACTGCGGTTGAGCACATCACCATCCGGCTTTCCGAACAGACGCTGAAAGACGTCACGTGGGTTCTTCTCCGTCTTCGCCGCATGCCCCGGCCCGTACCAGGAGATGGACTCGAAATACTTTGTCTCCTTGCTGTTCGTGAAGTCGTTGCAACTCAGTTCCAGCGACGGCAGCGGAGAATCTCCGCCGATCTGCCGCGCGATGAGCTGGTCCAGCGTGATGTTCATCGGGAACCCGCCATCGAGGGTTTCCTGCGGAGCAGAACTCGTCAGCCAGCACGATCCGCATTGAGCATGCACACCCGTTCCGGGAACGAATTCCCGGTCGAGTCCGGTAATCAGTGAGACTTGCTCACGCAAATTCGCCAGCGGTTCAAGGGCTGGCGGAAGTTCCCAGTCGCGCCCGATCGACTGGGGGAGAAACGTCTCCTGGTTGTACCCGTTCGGGGTGTAGATGAATGTGAATCGTTTTCGGGGGCGCGGCAACGCTTACATCGGCGCGGCACGGCGACTCCAGCCACGGGAGCGCGAGGACGCCGGTAGCACTGCGCAGAGAGTGGCGACGCGACGGTAAACCTGTCTCGACGCAGCCGCCGGGCGCATGTATATTCATTGTAGATACTCCATTCGACCGAGGAGCCGTTTGATGGCGACATTACAAAAGTGGGGAAATAGTCTGGCGATCCGGATCCCGAAGGTTATGGCCGACCAGATCGACGCGACGGATGGGACCGAAGTCGAACTTTCGGTGCGCGGCAATGAACTCGTAATCCGGCCCAAGCAACGCGTTAGGTTTAGCCTGAAAGACCTGCTCAAGGATTGCCGGCCAACCCAGTTGCACAACGAGACCGATTTTGGAGTGGAGATCGGACGCGAGGTGCTGGAATGAGTCGGCGACAGTTCGTTCCCGATCGCGGTGATCTCGTCTGGATCACTTTGAACCCCGCCAGCGGGCATGAACAGGCCGGGCGACGGCCTGCGCTGGTTCTCAGCCCACACAGCTACAACCGCAAGACCGGCCTCTGTGTCATCTGTCCGGCGACCCGCCAGCGGAAGGGTTACGCGTTTGAGGTTGTCACGGTCGGTCCCGATGGACAGGAGACGGTTTTGCTGGCCGACCATCTTCGCAATGTGGACTGGAAGGCGCGGCGGGCAGAAATGATGTACCGCGTCGGTCAGGATGTGATCGACGCGGTCATCGCCCGAATCGAAGCACTCATCGTGACTCCCGATACCTGATGTGGTCATCGCCCCTCCTCCAAATTGCGCACCTGCCGGAACGGATACGACAGCACAATCCCCTCAACGATGCGGCTCAGGCGGTAATCGTCTGCGGCAGCATCATCAACGATCCTGGTCACGGCCGGCATGTCGAAGTGTTCGATCGGGCGACCGAGTGCGTAGCTCAGCAGGTGTTCGACAAATCCGCGGACGAACTCCTGTTCGCGCTTCCGCAGTTCTGCTTTGAACTCAGCGGGCCCACTGAATGGCGTTTCGTTCCACACTCCCGAAGCATCGACCGTTTGCGTTCCGTCATGCGTTCGCAGCTTGCCAATGGCATCGAAGGCTTCGAGGGAGAACCCCGGCGGATCGACGCGGCAGGGACACGAGTAACAGTTCGGATCGCTGCGGTGTTTCTCAAATCGCTGACGCACCGAAAGCTGTTCGAGAAGTCCGCGGTTGTCATCACTCAGGCATTCGTGACGTGATTTTTGTCGCCCAACGGGGCAGCGGTAGAAATGCGAACTGGTACGCAAAACTTCGCGCCTGCGATTGACGCTGAATTTCGCCCCCCGGTGACGGAGTCGAACGGGACGATCATCACGTTGAAGAATGCCGGGATTCACCCCCGAACACTCTACGAACTACGAGATGAAGGGCGGATCGAGCAACTGAGCCGTGGCCTGTTTCGGCTGGCGCACGTTCCGCCACTGGGCGAACCGGACCTCGTCACTGTTGCGATCAAAGTTCCGGACGGAGTGCTGTGCCTGATCTCGGCGCTCGCCTGGCACAAGCTGACGACACAGATCCCCCATGAAATCTATGTGGCCATTCCCCGCAACGCGGAAGCGCCCCGGATCGACGATCCACCCGTGCGGCACTTCTGGTTCAGCGGCGACGCCTACTCTGCAGGAATTGAGGTTCACACAGTCGATGACGTCAAGATCCGTGTCTACAGTCGCGACAAGACGCTGGCGGACTGTTTCGAATACGTAAGCGCACGGTGAATTGCATGATGATTGGTCTACCAATTGCGAGAACTGGCAGGTAAGCATCAAATTCCAAAGTTGGGCAGTCGACGCGACGCCCGGTGAAGCCAGTCCCGCGCAACGGCTTTAGCTTGAAGTTTCTTACCCTTACTTCGACATTGGTTGTCGTTCAGTCCGGTAAAGTCGATCAATGCATGCTCCGGAAACGGGTCCGGGTCCGGAACGACCGGTAGGCTTTGCGCGGTGCATTCAGAGACTTGAAGTCCCATCACTCCGACCGACGCTAAACTTAGTTCCTGCGTGTAGTGCCTGAAAGATTGTTCCGCTGAAATCTGATCGCCATCGTAAACAGACAACTTCGACTCGTCTTTTGGCGTGGGACGAAATGCAGGGCAATCGCACGTTCAGAGTGCTTGAAATGCGAGTAAAATGCCCTTGAGCTTGTCCAAATCCCATC
>CAZHET010000255.1:0-9343 GCA_964531585.1 uncultured Planctomycetaceae bacterium
CGCTGGATCAGTCGGGGTTGCCGTCGGAGTTTTGAAGGGGCGGGATGGAAGGCGGAGCCTTCCTGGCAGTGCGTTCCAGGGCTGGAGCCCTGGAACGAGGAAAAATGGCACTCACTTTGTGAGCGGCACGGCGCTAGCCGCCGGTGTCTGTATTGAAACACGTTGGGGAAAACCGGCGGCTAGCGCCCAATGTCACTCACTTTGCTTCTTTCTGTCTGACATGATGGAGTTTGGCATGAGATTTGCGCTGTCAATGAACACGTTTCATTGCTGCCAGATTGTCATGGAAACACGGATGTCTGAAGAATCTTCGCTGACGGAACACGAATTTGTTTCGGCTGTTGATCTGCTGATGCGGCTGCTGACCGAAGAACAGCTCGATGAGCTTCAGCGCCGCGGGCCGGCGGCCGTTTACACCACGACTGTCACCATCTGGATGATGACACTGCAGCGGCTTGGCGGCGGGAAAACGCTTAACGCCACGGTCAAAGATGTGCTGGCGCACAGCCGCCAGCTTTTCCCCGACAACAAACGCCTGCGCGAAGGAACGCTGTCCGAAACCTCCGGAGCCTACTGTGAAGCGCGAACGCGGCTCGAACTGCAGACCGTCGAGTTCTTCGCCAGCCGCGTGAGTGACTCGCTGATCGAAACTTCGCCGCCGTTCTTCGACGGACGTCGGGGCTTCCTGCTCGACGGAACCACGCTCACGTTCGCGCCCACCGACGAGCTGAAAGCCGCCTTCCCGCCGGCCACCAATCAGCACGGCGCATCTGTCTGGCCGGTGGCTCTGCTGCTGGTGGCTCATGAGATCCACAGCAGTTGCGCGCTGCCGCCGGAAATTGGCGCGATGTACGGCCCGGACAACACGTCGGAAGCCCGGCTGGCGCGGCGAATGGCCCGACGTCTGCCGAACGCCTCGATCGTGCTGGCCGATTCGGGATACGGAATTTTCAGCGTCGCTCACGCGATGGTCGGCGAAGGCCACGGCATTCTGTTTCGACTGACGAAGTCGCGGTTCCGGGCGCTGGTGAAGCAGGCCGAACTCGTCGAACACTGGGACGGCCGGGCGACTTACCGGCTGATCTGGACGCCCAGCCCGAAGGACCGAAAGACCAGCCCCGACCTTCCGGAGGATGCGTCGCTGGAGGTTCTCCTGCATGACGTGCCATTGGACGGTCAGCCACCGAGCGGCGACACACTGTACCTGGTGACGACGCTGCCGGTGAGCAGCGAACAGGCGGGGGAATTCTATCGCCGGCGTTACGATGTGGAACACGATATCCGCGACGTGAAGGTCACTCTGGACACGGAGAACATTCGCGCGAAGAGCGTTGCGATGGTGAAGAAGGAACTGCTGCTGTCGATGGTGGCTTACAATCTGGTGGTTCAGTTCCGTCGCCAGGCCGCGGCCCTTGCGGGCGTGGCCCCCCGTCGCCTGAGCTTCACGGGCGTGTGGAACACGTTTGAAAGTTTTCTTCTTCACCAGCCGCCGTGCGGCGCGGCCGAATGGCAAAAGCGTTACGAGGCCGCGCTGCGGACAGCGTCGCGCGACAAACTTCCCAACCGACCGGGCCGCCGCCATCCCCGTCGCGCTCATCCACGCCGCCCCAAGTCGACCAAATTCATGAAACAACAAGCCAAACAAAACAATTCTCCACCACCCGAAAAACCAAAGTGAGTGACATTGGGCTAGCGCCGCGCCGCTCACAAAGTCAGTGTCATTGGGCATTCACCATCAGGGTTCAATTGCCGCCTGCATCATACGCGAACGTCGCCCGCGAGGTATCAGGATATTTCCGAACGGTGAGCTGACCGTTCTCGTCGAACACGTAACTCGTGCGCTTCCCGCGAGCATCGATTCTCAACACCTGCTGCGACGCCGCGTCGTAGCTGGATGGGAGCAGAGAAAAGTGGCTGATCCGAGAGATCCATTTCCCGGATCAGCCATTCTTCGGATGCTCTCGACAGGAGTCGAACCTGCACGGGATTGCTCCCACATGCCCCTCAAGCATGCGTGTCTACCAATTCCACCACGAGAGCGAGTCGGAGGACGGACGACGACGGTGTTTCCTTCTGAAAACGTCGCCAGCGGCTTCCGTCGGCTCGGAAGATTACAGGCGGGTCGTTGCGGCTTCAAGCAGATCATCGAAAACCGGTCGGCGAGAGGCCGCTTCTGTCCGGCGGGACTGCTCGCCGGGCGACAATTTCCGACGACGGGACGGGCCGCGTGCAGTCAACCGGTTCTCATCGAGCGCTGATATGCATTGTGCATTGCCCGGCGGCGGACGGAACCGTCGACCTGAGGCTGCAGGCGGTCGCGTGCGGTCGCGAACCTTGACTGAATGGAATCGATCGCCGCCACAAACTGACTCAGCAGTGCTTCCTGATCCGCAAGCAGCTGCTGCAGTTCGGGCGACGTAGGCCGGCCCAGTTGTTCGTAGTGTTCGCGGGCTGCGGTCAGCCGTGTTTCTGCAATCGATGCCTGCCGGAGCGCGTCCTGGAGGCGTGTGACGGACTCATGCGACGCCGGATCGCTGAGTTCTTCGTCAGACGGCAGCGTTGCGAGAATTTCCATCACTTCCTGGTACTCGCATTTCTGCTGCCGCAGACTTGCCATCAGTTGTTCGCGAGCGTCACTTTCTGCTGGGCGCATTTTTCGGCTCCTTCATCGGATCGATGAGTTCCTGATATCGGCGGATCTGAGATTCGACTTCGCTGCGCTGATCGATGTGATCCAGCCACCACATCGCGGCTTTGGCAAGCCAGCCCGCATCTTTTTCACCGGCGAGGCGGCGATAACGTTCCTGAGCTTCCGGGATTCTGTTCAGGCGGCGCAGGCATGACGCAGACTGAAAGGTAATCCAGTGTTTTTCGGCGACGCTAAGCGCGGTTGTTTCCACGTTATCGTACATCTGCAGGGCGATCACGATTTCGCCCATGCCGTAAAGGTTGTCCGCCAGACCGATCCGGTCGACCGGACCTTCGACGAGCGCACTTCCTGCAAGCTGCTGTGCCAGGACCGCAGACGCTGCGTTCGGCGAAGAAGGTATATCCGCTGATTCAGGCAGGGATTCAGGCGGAACGGTATCATTGCGCGACCCCGCTTCGTCACTCGCACTGTCGCCCGGAGCGGTATCCTGGATGACTGGCGAAGCCGTCGCAGCGGCGTCGCCGGTCGCGGAATCGGAAGCGGGCATGTCGGCGGCGGCGGTGGTGCTGTTCGCGTTGGCGGTGTTCGCGTTGGCGTCAGAGTCACCGGACTGAGTATCTGCGCTGTCTGCCTGAGTGCGAGCCAGTTCCTGTTCTTTCCAGAGGATGATCATGCGCCGCAACCGATCCTGCAGTTGCTGATAGCGAAGCTCTTTTTCCTGACGTCGGCGAGCCGCATCCAGAGCTGACTCTGCAAATTCGGTCTCGCTTCCGCGGTCTGCGAAGGGTTCCGGTGGCACGGGCACTTCGAGGCTCAGGTCGTCGACGCTCGATGACGGTGCGGACGTCGGGCGGTTTGAGTCTGCCGGTTTCCAGTCCGGTGAGTCGCCGGCGTTGAACTCCGGCGGAACCAGCGGCGGCAATAGTGGCTCATCGGCTGACAGGGCCGTTGTGTTCACGGAGATGCAGACGACGGCACCGGCAAGCACCAGCGCACGCGAAAAGTGTTGCCGACACCAGCGGGTGCCTGATCTTGTGAATTGAAGAAGTCGAGCGATCACGGCTGACTCCTTTCGCCCGACTGCGATGAATTGCCCAGCGCCGGTGTGGCTTCGTTTGCGAGCGTGCCAGCATGGTGGTCGGTGCGTGCCGGCACCATTCCGGCGAAACAGTACACGGCGGCTTCGTAGTCCTGCCGGCGTTCGTAGGCGCGGCCCATCAGTTTCAGCGCGGCCCGCCGCACCGCATCGTCGTCGCTGTTTGCGAGGACGAAACGGCACAACTGCAGCGCGGAATCGGAGTCTCCCTGTTCGCTTGCAACGACGGCGGACTGCAGAGCCACCTGCAGCGTCAGCAATTCGGAATCGCTTTGTGTAACGGCCGACAGCAGTTGGGCGGCTTCATCGAACTGACCGCCGGCGCGATAGCGTTCGGCGAGCTTGAGCAGGGTGCGGTCGCGCAGGCGGGCAGCGGGGGCTGCGTCGAGCACTGTCAGGTAATGATGCGTGGCCTGTTCGTAGAGCCCCAGTTCCTCAGACGCCTCAGCGGCGAGTAACGCCCAGTGAACTCCGAACTGTGACAGCGGGTCGAACCGGGTCAGTGCGGTGACCAGAGTCTGACCTTCCCGTTCTCGTCGGTCCTGCAGGACTGCGGCTCGGAAACGACAGAACGCGGACAGGAATGCCGCCGCGTCACGAGTCTCGGGCTGTGCCAGTCTGGAGCGACGATCCGACTGCATCAGGATCTCGTTGGCTCCCTGCGGGTTGCCAGCCAGCAGATAGGCGCTTGACAGCAGCAGAGCCGCATCGGTTTCCATGATAGTGTCGTCGCTGAGCGCCAGCGCCCGAACGAGGGACGAGACTGCCGGCTGATAGAGTTCGTCGGCGATCTGCAGTCGTCCGATATAAAGGTAGCCGGCCGTGCGCGCCAGCGGCTGGCCACCGGTCGAGTCAATGGAATGCAGGAACGCGTCCAGGGCTTCGTCCTGCTGGTTCAGCGCGAGGTAACACTTGGCGACATTGAACGACGCTTCGGCCTCCACATCGGAGCGGGGCTGGAGTTCCAACTGGCTGCGCAACATGTGAAGAGCATCTGCGGTACGATCGCGCTGAAACAACAGGACTCCCAGCGCGACGCGGCTGTAGCCGATCTGCGGGGAATCCGGCGACTGGAACAGTGCGTTTCTCAGCAGCCGTTCTGCCGACTCCACGCGGAACTTCGCCACCGCATCGGCGGATGCCTCGACGCGCGTCTGAATCTGAACCGTGCTGCCTTCGTGCGTCCAGATCAGTCCGAACGGAATGCACAGGCCGTCGAGCAGCAGACTCAGGCTGATGTCGTCTGCGTGCAGCGACTGCCTGCGGCCATTCACAGCCAGCATTGCCGAATCACCAAAGTGGCATTCAAAGCCGCTGCGCTGAAGTGCTGATTTCAGCAGGGTATGCACGGATGCCTGGCTGCTGTGGACACGCACGTAGACACTGTCCGGTGATTCCTCCCGGCTCTGCAGAACCTCAAATGTCACGTTGCCCGGCGGACGCGGTGTCTGCTGCAGCATTCGCGGAAGTTCGGCCAGCACCAGAATCGGATCGGGCAGCCAGCGGGGAAGGATCAGGCTGCGATCATCCAGCAGCGACTGCTTTTGGCGTCCAATCAGTGCTCCGGCGAATGCGCGTCCACAGATGTGCAGCAGTTCGCCACGGACCACCGGAGAAAAGCGTGTGTCGTCCAGCAACAGTTCCCGCAGCAGCGTGACTTCCAGCTTGTCGGTCTGGCCGACCGATGCCAGACAGCGTGCTTCCCCCAGTTGTGCCACGCCCGCCCACGCGGATTGTGCGAACTTCTGGCTGACTGTCTGATAGCGCTGGATCGCTTCCGGGAAGCTTCCGGCGGCCTCGGTGGCCAGAGCCAGCCGAAATCGTACGGCGGCTTCTGATGCTCCGGAAACCTGCGTCAGCACGAACTCGTACAGATCCATTGCTTTCGCATAGTTGCCGATGCGCAGTTCGTCATCGGCAATCGCGATATAGTTGGCGATGACCTGAGCCGGTGACTCTTCCGAATCCTCAGCGGGAACAACACCGGCGGAATTTCCGGGCGGCGCATTCGCGGCGATGGTCGGACTGTCGACGCCAGAGTCTTCGTCGAAGGGCGTGTCGTGGAAGCTCGGGTCGCCTGAGTCATCGGGCAGCCACGAAGCGGCCAACTGCGAGGAAGGCGGCTCAACTGCGGGATTCCCCCCAGCAATGCGGGCATCTCCGGGCTGCAGCCATAACCCGGCAGCGATTCCCAGGCCAGCCAGCGCAGCACCGCCGACCAGCAGCAGCAGAGGCTTTTTCCATCGGGAATTTGCAGTTGATTGACTGTCGGCAGCCACCGCGGCGAGTCCTTTCTGAGCGCAGAACCGATCTGCGTAACCGGCAGAATTGCTACAGAATCATCGACAGAGTTCCCGACTGCCATGAACGGAAAATCCTGGGCAAGTTGCCTGGTTCGCTTTCGATACCTCTAGGAACTGCGCCACAGGGGAGGCCTCCCGTCATTTCAAAGCGCATTGATGTTCCGCATCGGTTCGTGTGAACCGCCGCTTGAAGGCCGGCATTCTCGCCGACCTTCCAGCCACAAGTCAGCATGGATGCCAGCGTCAACCATTCGAGGCAGATTGAGTCCGTCGGATAGCCGGGCGCGGTCTGCCGAAGTTTCCAAGAGGGGTTTGTTTCATGTCACTGACAATTGCCAACAACGTGTCGTCACTGACGGCACAGCACAACCTGGGCCGCGCCGCAAGCGGTGTCGCCAAGTCGGTTGAGCGCCTGTCGTCCGGCCTGAAGATCAACCGTGGTGCCGATGGCCCTGCGGCTCTGGTCATTTCCGAAAAGCAGCGGGCACAGATCGCCGGCCTGCGTTCGGCCATCGACAACTCAGAGAAAGCCGTTTCGCTGGTACAGACCGCGGAAGGTGCTCTGAACGAAATCAACAACCTGCTGGTGAAGGTCCGCAGCCTCGCCATCGATTCCGCCAATGCCGGCGTGAACGATGCGGACGCTCTGGCTGCCAACCAGGCAGAAATCACCAACGCTCTGGACACGATCACCCGGATTGCCAACAACACACAATTCGGCACGAAGAAGCTGCTGGACGGTTCCGCCGGTGTCAACGGTACTTCCAGTGACGGTGCCGTCGCCTTCCTGAAAGGCACAGCCGACACGACGGCCGGTTCCTACGCCGTCACCGTCACAACCGCTGGTGAGCGTGCCACGGAAACCGCCGGAACCACTCAGGGAGCTGTCCTGGCCGCTGACGAAGTGCTGACCATCAACGACGTCAGTATTTCCCTGAGCGCCGGGCTGAATCAGAATCAGGTCGTGGACCGTATCAATGAGTTCACGTCTCAGACCGGAGTCACCGCAGACGTCAGCACGGGTGGTGCCACTCGACTGTACACTCAGGACTTCGGGTCCGATGCAAGCGTGACTGTGGTTTCGAACGTTGCCGCCGGAACCACCAGCAGTGGTTTCGGAACGACGCTGCAGACGGACAGCGGCGTGGACATTGTCGGCACCATCGGCGGAACATCCTTCAATGGTACCGGCAACGTGATTACGGCTGATTCCGGCGTTGCCAAAGGGCTGTCGATTCAGATCGCGGCTTCAACAGATGCGGCAACGACCGGCACTGCGGCGACCGCCACGATTTCTGTCACGGACAATTCGCTGCAGTTCCAGATCGGACCAAACCAGAATCAGACCGCCAACATTGCCATCGACAAGGTGAACCCGGTCGCTCTGGGCTTTGGCGTCACCGGCAACCAGTTCAATAATCTGAACGAGATTGACGTCACTTCGGCTGCCAAATCACAGGACTCGCTGGGCGTGATCGACGCGGCTATCGACGACATCACCAACCTGCGAGGGGCTCTTGGTGCGTTCCAGGCGAACACGCTGGAATCAACGGCGAACAACCTGCGGGCCACGCTGGAAAACACAGTGAATGCAGAATCGGTGATTCGTGATACCGACTTCGCTGAAGAGATTGCCAACTTCACGAAGGGACAGGTTCTTGTTCAGGCCGGCACGAGCGTGCTGGGGAACGCGAACCAGCTTCCACAGTTGGCACTGTCACTGCTGGGCTAGTCGCCCCGGGGATTGCCGCTGCCAGGACAGTCACTCGAACGCCTCAGACCACTTTCGGCCTGATGTGACACCTGGCTCGCGGGACGAAGCCGCGTTTTCCGGACCGGCTTCGTCCACAGGTGTGCGAACGCGAACGACCGTGAAGGTCCGCCGCAGACTGGCAACATCCAGTCTGCGGTCGGGCCTTTCCGGCGTTTGTGGCGCGGCGGGCACATTTCTGTCGTTTTCGACCTGCAGTCGTCGACCGCGCCGCCTGGTGACCTGGCCGCTGGTGCTTCACCCACCCACTGGCCCCGGGAGACACGGCTCCGGCGACGGAGGTCGTCGCCACGTGCTGACCCATACAACCGTCACAGCTTCACAGCATTCCTTATTCCTTCAGCAACCCCAAACCGAAAGTCCTCTGCCACCGCGCCAGCAAGCCACGCGACCGCACGGCCACGCGGCGAAAGCCCACTAATCGGCATCAGCAGACTTCGCAATTCCCCGACTCCCACAGGCACGAACTGATGCAGGGTCAATCTCACGGAGGATGTGTTCCGAAAGTCTTAACAACTGCGGCTGGAACTCAGACACGGACGAAGAGCCCCTGCTGGTCGCCCGGCCCGACGCTTTCGTGCTTCGCAGCGTCAGGCGGTCGGAACGCTGAATTAGACAATCCCCCCGTGAGTTGAATCCTCTCGCAAGCAGCGAGGACGCGACTCGTCGAACTCTCCCTGATGAGGAACGTTTCATGTCAATTACAATTGCCAACAATGTGTCATCGCTGACGGCGCAGCACAACCTGGGCCGAGCTTCGGACGGCGTTGCCAAATCGGTTGAGCGTCTTTCGTCAGGTCTGAAAGTCAATCGTGGTGCCGATGGCCCTGCGGCTCTGGTCATTTCCGAAAAGCAGCGGGCTCAGATCGCCGGTCTGAAGGCTGCCATCGACAATTCAGAAAAGGCCGTTTCGCTGGTGCAGACCGCGGAAGGCGCTCTGACGGAAATCAACAATCTGCTGGTGAAGGTCCGCAGCCTCGCCATCGATTCCGCCAACACCGGCGTGAACGATGCGGACGCTCTGGCCGCCAACCAGGCAGAAATCGACAACGCTCTGGACACGATCAACCGGATTGCCAACAACACGCAGTTCGGCACGAAGAAGCTGCTGGACGGTTCCGCCGGTGTCAACGGCACTTCCAGTGACGGCGCGATCGCTTTCCTGAAAGGCACAGCCGACACGACGGCCGGGTCCTACGCCGTCACCGTCACAACCGCTGGTGAGCGTGCCACGGAAACCGCCGGAACCACTCAGGGAGCTGTCCTGGCCGCTGACGAAGTGCTGACCATCAACGACGTCAGTATTTCCCTGAGCGCCGGGCTGAATCAGAATCAGGTCGTGGACCGTATCAATGAGTTCACGTCTCAGACCGGAGTCACCGCAGACGTCAGCACGGGTGGTGCCACTCGACTGTACACTCAGGACTTCGGGTCCGATGCAAGCGTGACTGTGGTTTCGAACGTTGCCGCCGGAACCACCAGCAGTGGTTTCGGAACGACGCTGCAGACGGACAGCGGCGTGG
>CAZHET010000256.1:0-9337 GCA_964531585.1 uncultured Planctomycetaceae bacterium
GGAGGGCCGGTTCCCGGCAATTGGGGTCTGACACTTTTTTTCCGCTCATTGCTAAGTCAGGAGGTCATCCGAATGGTGAGGAAGCGGTTTCGAAAACCGTCGCGGCTTGTCCGTTGAGGGTTCAAGTCCCTCGGCCTCCGCTCGTTTCGCGGACGAAGTGTTATGGCAGCACGCCGGTCTTCCAAGCCGGAAGCGGGAGTTCGATTCTCCCTGTCCGTACTCACCGCAGGTCGTGGCGGAAACACAATATTGCATTAATAACATTGCCTCATAGTGTAACGGCAGCACAGCAGTCTCTGAAACTGTGAGATCAGGTTCGAATCCTGGTGAGGCAACTCTTTCGGAAGTCATCCGGCCGGATGAGGAGACAGTCTTGAAAACTGTTGCGTCGGCAACGGCGTTGTGGGTTCGAGTCCCACGGCTTCCGCATCATCCGGTCCCGTAGCATAGCGGCAAATGCATCTGTCCTACACACAGACAATCGTTGGTTCGAGTCCAACCGGGATCAATCTGGAAACCAGCACCGTAGCCCAATGGCAGAGGCAGCCGTTTCAAACACGGCACAGTGTGAGTTCGAATCTCACCGGTGCTATGGAGAAAGTTACTACACGCCCTCGCAGAGCAGCCAGGAGTGCTCGCCACCCTGTCACGGTGGAGATCACCGGTTCGAATCCGGTCGGGGGTGCTTTTCGGCACCGTAGCCCAATTTGGCAGAGGCACTCGGCTTAGACCCGAGACGTTGAGAGTTCGAATCTCTCCGGTGCTATTTGTTGATGGATCGATGCGGACGAGCCGGTGCTCAGTTGGCTTTCATACGGCCGACCTGACGGGATCAACACCCGTGTCCGCGACTCTGATCGTTTGAGATTCGTAATCTGAGAGTTGAAAGTTTCAATAGGGGGCCGCCGGAAGGTCGGACTTTTCCTTTGCAAGGAAGATGGCGGGGAGCGTTACCCCGTGGCTCCATTTGTTTCATGTTTCGGAGGATAGCCGGATACGGCTTGCCGGGCCGGTTTGCTAAACCGTGCGGCGTTCGCGCCGTGAGGGTTCGAATCCCTTGTCCTCCGCTGTGGCCGGGTCCGGTGCTGGTTTCCGGAGGCAGTTTGTGAAGCTGTTTGTCGGCGGTTCGATTCCGCTCGGTCACCCTCGTTGTTTGTTGTCCTCGGAGTGTGCAGGATTCGCACGCGACTCTGCGAAGGTCGAAGACCAGGTTCGATTCCTGGCGAGGACGTTTTTGTGAGTATCGATGAAAGCTTGATGCCGTCAGGGCCAGCGGCGCGCCGGACTTCTCGCTCAGAGATCAGCCGGGCGTGTCCCGAACATGGGTTCTGAACCGGATGGCATCGAAGTGGTAGCCCAATTGGGTAGGGCATCAGGTTGCTAACCTGAAGGTTGCGGGTTCGAATCCCGTCCACAGCTCCCGTTCGGCTGAAAACCGAACCAACGCGAACGCGACTGCGTTCACCAAAGGCCCGAGGAAGACGATCGATTGTCTGATCAGCGAGTGATGGCGTTGCGTCGAGCGTTTTGGATTCGCGGCAAGTCCGTGAACCCAACGGCGGCAACGATGTCCTTCACCGCAGCATGTACGGCTCGCCCTGCAGTTCACGGATACCGCGTTCCGAACGTGTGGTTGATTTCGATGGATTCAAATCCTGATGACCTGCGGCAACGCGGCTTTCGGTGAGATGACGAAATCGAACAATGCCGCACGTTTCGGTTCGCTCAAGGGATACTCCGCGAGTCACCATGTGATCGGCAAACGTTCTGTCTTCCGACGGTCGATTCGATTACTACAACAACGCCTCGTCATTCCCGCGCAGGTGGGAACCCAGTGTGCGCTGCGGTGTTCCCGCCACTGCGGGAATGACGGGAATTGGTCCAGGAACTATTCAGGCAACACGTTGGTTCTGCACGACAAGCAACGCGTCAGGAGAGAAAAATGTTCAAGCGAATTCGAATCCGTAGTTACGAAGTTGGTCTCGTTTTCCATGAAGACGAGTTCCGTGGTCTGCTGCACGAAGGCGTTCACCGGCGATTCGATCCGCTTTACAAGCTGCGTGTCGACGTCGTGTCGAAGCGTGATCCGTGGCTGGACCACGACAAGCTGGATGTCATCGTGAAGTCCGGAGCACTCGACGGCCACGCGATTGTTGTTGACCTGAAGGACCACCAGCGAGGCCTGGTGTGGATCGAAGGTCGCTTCAGCCACGTGCTGCCGGCCGGTCTGTATGCGTACTGGACTGGAGTGAAGGACGTGAAGATCGACATCGTGGATGCTCGATCGGTGCGTTTCGAACACCCGGATCTGCGAGTCATCACAGCGTCGCCAATGGTGTCGCGCGTGCTCGATGTCTGCACGATCAACCGCCAGAACGTGGGAGTCCTGTTCATCGACGGCAAGTACGTCGACACGCTGGCGCCAGGTCTGTACGCGTACTGGAAGGGAACCGGCGACGCGAAGATCGCGGAAATCGACATGCGTGAAACGATGGTCGACGTCAGCGGTCAGGAAATCATGACGCTGGACAAGGTGTCTCTGCGCATGAACGCGGCGGTGACGTACCGCGTTGTTGATCCGGTGAAGGCCGTGTCGTCAACCGACGACGTTCGTCAGGCGCTGTACCGCGAGGCTCAGTTGGCTCTGCGAGCGGTCGTGGGAACTCGGGAACTCGATGCGTTTCTGACGGAAAAGGAAGCCGTCGCGAACGACATCGAAGAACTCGTGAAGCGTCGTGCGAGCGAGCTGGGTCTGGAAATCGCTTCGGTCGGAATCCGGGATGTGATTCTGCCAGGCGAAATGAAGGACCTGATGAACAAGGTGACGGAGGCGAAGAAGGCCGCCGAAGCCAACCTCATCTCACGTCGCGAAGAAACGGCCGCGATGCGCAGCCAGGCGAACACCGCAAAGGTGCTCGCCGACAACCCGACGTTGATGCGACTTCGCGAACTGGAAGTTCTGGAAAAGATCGCATCAAACGGCAAGATGAACATCGTGCTCGGCGAAAAGGGACTGGCCGATCGCGTTGTGAACCTGCTGTAGATCAGCCGGTTTCGAACTGCGGACTCCGCGGAATTCGAAGCCGGCTGTTTTTATGCGCGGACTGCTGACGGTAAGCAGAGCGACCTGTTTCCGCGTCTGGGCTAGAAATTCACGGTTCGGTCACTATGGCATGGTCCCGGCGGTCGGGGAGTCTGCCATCGTGGCATGTGATTCTATTGTGAATCTTGACGCGATGCTCGTAACTCCATTCAGAATTGTGTCTTACAGAAACAAGTGCGAATTGGCACGGGACTTGAATTAACCTCGCACACGTGGTGGTCGGGCAGTGGTCATGTCACAACCAACGCCTGCCAGATGATTCCGAGACACGTTTTTCAGGGAGAATTGCCATGCAATGCGAAGCGTCCATCCTGCCCGTGGCCAATCCGTTTACCGCTCTGCAGCGCGACTTCGAACGTCGTATTTCACAGAATCACAGGGGCTCGTTCGGGTCTCTGCGGGTCAGCGAATCGGATTCGGAAGTGCTCATTGAACTCGATGTTCCTGGCGCAGCCGAAGAGAACCTGGAGCTGACCATCCACGACGGTCGGCTGCTGCTGAGCGGTCGTCGCAATCAGTCGACGCCGGGCGGGGCGACAGAGTTGTACAGCGATCGAGGTCCGGCGCAATTTCAGCGCGTGCTTCAGCTTCATGAATCGGTGGATGTCGAGAACGTCGATGCCGTTCTGGACGAAGGGGTCCTGTCGGTTCGCCTGCAACGACGAACGAACGCCGGACCTCGTCGGGTGCAGATTCGGGCGCAGTCAAATTCCGCCGGGCATGACGAGCCTGCCGAGAATTCGGAAATCCCGTCCTAGCCGGCGTGTCCTGGGTACCTCTTGCACGCGACAACGCCGAGCACGACAATCAGTTCTTACAAATCACAGACCGCACGACAAATCTCACTCCGGGGAGAATTCGACATGAAGACAACTTCGACAATTCCGCGTTTTTCGCTGTTTGATGAACTGGATCGAGGCCTGAATCACTTCGTCAACGAAGTGCTGACGCATGACGGTACAAGCCGACGCCAGCCAGCGATCAGTGTCTATGAATATGCAGACCGCTTTCTGGTGGAATGCGACGTTCCGGGGGTCAAGCTGGACGACATCACCGTTCAACTGAAGGACGGTGTGCTGGAAGTCAGCGGCGAACGGAAAGCTCGCGAAGAAAACGGTGGTGTTAAGACGACGATGAACGAACGGCGCTTCACCAGGTTCAGCCGCAAACTTCAGCTTGGCAAGGACGTCGATGTGAACGGCGTCGATGCTGAACTGGATAACGGCGTGCTGCGCGTCACGGTTCCGAAAGCAGCGTCCGTGATGCCTCGCCAGATTCAGATCCGCAAAGCGGAGAATCCGTCGGCATAGCGTTCGGATGCCCTCTGCGGCGACGGTCGTATGCCGCGGCGGCAAAAAATCTGCTGCAAAAACAGAAGCCCGGCAGGTGTCACCTGCCGGGCGTTTTTGCGCGTGTCGGCGGCACCGCCGTGAAGCTCTCAGCAGCGTACTCGGATCACAGTTTCAGCAACGCCGCGGCGTCGTCACACAGATCTGTGCCGATGCTGACTGCGACCCGCTCGCGGTTTGCCGCACGGTCAGTGCGGAACCATTAATACCCGGAAACGCCGTTCGGGTAGACGTGGACCGGCTGCGAAGCGTATCCGCCCGGGGGCGGTGCCTGAGTCGGATACGTTGCGCCGCGTGCTGCCTGGTAGCTGACCGGAGCAGCGTGGACGGCGTGACCCGGTTGCGGTGCGTACATCTGAGCAGGAGCTGCCTGCGAGTGCAGATTGCCGTTCAGGTATGGTTCACGGTAGCGGTTCCAGAACTGCTGCGAGTAGGGCGTACCGTGAGCCGCGCCGAATACGTTGGTCGCGATCTGAGTCTGCGACAGAACATGTCGGTAGTTGTATGGACGAAAGCTGTTAAAGCCGCCGTATGCGGGGACTCGCTGATACTGCCCGTGCAGCCAGGGATCCTGGCGATCGAACGGAAACATCTGCCCGCCGGTTCCGGCCGCGATGCTGTCGGAGTACATCACTCCGGGCATGCCGACATCCTGAGCGGAAACGGTTGCGACGCAGAGCAGGCAGCTCAGGGCCGCGATGAGGTGAGTTCGACGCATTGAATCCCTCCGGAAGTCGAAGAACGGCGGGCACAGCCGGACCGTCAGATTGAAAGCATTTCGGCGCGCTGCATCCCTGTCAGCGCTGATTCCTGTCTTCGTATCGGTTGCCGTGATCGGTGTCTTTTTCCAAAGCTGAAAAAGCGCACGCTTCCTTCAATTCTACGCCGAGTGCGCAGTTCGGATGCTCTGACCGTCAAATTTTGCCGCGACACAATTCCGCTGGGAAAGCGTGCGACGGCCTTCTGTCCAGCAGGTAGATACACGGCAGTGCAGACGCGCCGTCGTGGTGACGGGGCCTGGTGCTGCCTTTTCCGCCCACGATCAAGAGGTTCCATCTGATGAAAATGCTGACGCTGCTGGCCGGTGTCGCCACACTGGCAATGACCTGCTGTTCTCCTGTATCGGCGGGGGGACATGGCTTGTTGCACCTGCGACCGTTCCACAGAGGTGCCGACTGCGGCTGTGCTCAACCGGTCGCGTCGTGTGCGATGCCGTCGTGTGCGATGCCGTCCTGTGCGATGCCTTCGTGCGCGATGCCTTCGTGCGGGATTCCATCCTGTGCCATGCCGCTGCTGGCACTGCCGTCGCTGGCCCTGCATTCGCTGCATCATCATCCGCCGCTGGTGCCGCCGTCCTGCGCCATGCCTTCCGATGCAATGGCGACTTGTGCCGCACCGGCCGTTCATGTTCCTCTCGCCTATGACGCCGGATGCCACTGTGGTGCCGCTGCCGGTGGCTGCTGCGGCCTGGGCGGTGCGGCAGGATTGGCTGGTGCGTATGCTCATTCCGGGTATGGCTACGGCGGTTCGCTGACTGGTTACGAAGGACTGCCGAACATGGACGGTGGCGGCGTTCACAACCGCTATCCTTATCACAGCTATCGGCGGCCGTGGGCACATCCGGGGCCGGCATCGACGAATATCAATATCGTCTGGTAGCCGAACACATGAACCACGCCTGTTCTGCATTTGGCGGCGTGGTACCTGTCTGAGGAATCCCCACACGCATGGCGTCGCAAACCGCGGCGTCATGCCGTCTTCTGCCGGAACCGCCCGAAAGGTGTGGGTATGTGCCGCGTCAGGACGGAAATCGGGAAATTTGTACAGTTGTCAAACTCTTCCCAGTCTTCCTGACCGGACTCGCGGCTTAATTCCCGGTGAATTCGGGAATTGTTCAGGTCCGCCGCAGTCAGGTTTCACCGGATCGCTCGACGATAAGCCTTGCAAGGATTGTCCGGTGTCCGTTTGTGACCTCGGTCGTTCTGCGCCTGTCCCGGTCGGGCCATCCACGGAATGACGGTGTTGCCTCGGAAGTTCAATGATTCCGGCAGGTGAAAGCCTGCTGCCACGAAGATGCGACATGGAAGGAGCAGCTTCGAATGTCTGCCGAACAGATCGGTTGTTTACACCTGTTTCAGCGACTGCGTTCGACCGCGTCGCACGTCGCGAAGCGTGCCGTGGTTGCCGGAGCATTCGCGGGCTGTTGCGTGGCCGTGTCGTCTGCCGACGCTCAGGTCGGCCTGCCAGGTATGAGTTACGCTCAGGCACCGGGTTACCTGCAGGGACAGATACCGGCGACACCGGCAGCGATGTCCGTGCAGCCGGATTCGACTGTCTCCGGGCGCGTTGACGCGGTCCATAGTCCCAACGTCCAGAAACTGCTGTCTCCGCAGTACAAGCTGGACCTTGAGCGACGGCACAGTCAACTGGTCATCACGAATCGCAATATTCGGCGCATCGCGGTGACCGATTCGACCGTGGCCAATTATGTCCAGTACAGCCCGACAGAAGTCGCGGTTGTCGGACTGGAAATCGGTAAGACGGACCTGGCGGTCTGGTTTGAAGGCGAAGCCACGCCTTCGATCTACGATGTCACGGTGGTGCGGGATCGCAGTCTGGAAGACCAGCGACAGAACGACTTCGGCCGGCTCGAACGTCGCCTGTCAGTGATCTTTCCGAACTCCAACGTTTACCTGGAGCCCGTCGGCACGCAGGTGATCGTGAAGGGGCAGGCCTACGATTCTCAGGAAGCCTCGCAGATCATGCAGATCGTGCGATCTGAAGTCATCAGTTCGTTCGGTCGTTACGACGACTTTTACGGTCAGGGCGGTGCCAACGCCGCGCTGGGAGCGACGGGCCAGTTCGGGCAGAACCAGTTTCAGAACGGAATCGGCACTGCCAACGACATCGTCGTGAACATGCTTCAGGTTCCTGGCGAGTTCAACATCAAGCTGCGAGTGGTCATCGCTGAAGTCAGCCGCTCGCAGATGCGGAACGCCGGTATAGACTGGAACGTGCTGTTCAACAACGGCCGTCACGCGGTCGGCGGAGCACTTGGTGGTCTGACCGGGACAACGCTCAGCGGTGTCTTTGAAAACGGCGAAATCGGTGTGTTCGTTCGCTGGCTGGCAACCAATGGCACAGCCACTCTGCTGGCTGAACCGACCATCGTGTGCATGAGCGGACATTCGGCAAGCCTGCTGGCCGGCGGTGAGTTCGCCGTGCCCACAATCATCGGGCTCGGCGGCGGACAGAACACGACGTTTCGCGGCATCGGCACCAGCATGATCGTGACACCGACTGTCATTGACCGAGACCTGATCCGCCTGCAGATCGTTCCGGAATTCAGTGCCATTGACAACGGCAACGCCGTCAACGGCATCCCAGGAACGACGGTCAAGCGAGTGCAGACAACCGTCGAACTTCGCGAAGGGCAGACTCTGGCTCTGGGCGGTCTGATTTCCCGCAAAGGCAACACATCGGTCAGCCGCATTCCGCTGCTCGGAGACATTCCGTTCATCGGCAGCCGCATCTTCCACGCGAAGAGTGCGGACGAAGGAGAAACAGAACTGCTGGTCCTGGTGTCTCCCGAAATTGTGCGGCCCATGGAACCAGACGAAGTTCCGCCGTTGCCAAACTACTACATCACACATCCCAACGACCACGATCTGTGGAAGTACGGCCGAACGGAAGGCAGTCCGGACACGAATGTGTATCAGGTGCAGCCGTACGGATCAGGAGCGACCTACGGAGTTGCTCAGGGATACAGCCTGTTCAATCCGCCTGTCAATGGGCCGGGTTTCCAGCCGACTCAGACAGCGATGTCGCCTCAGTCCGTGCAGTATGGCGGCGGATACGGTGGGAGTTACGATCAGGGAAGTCAGTACCTGACACCGCAGCCTGACATGATGATGCCGCCAGCCTCGGGGTATCAGCACTCTGCTCCGATGTACCAGGCACCACCGATGCATCAACAGATGCATCCTGCCCCGCAGATGGGTGTTCCTGCCGGTGTTCCGCAGAGTCCGCTGCCGCCGATTCCGGGCAGCTATCAGGGATCAACCAACACTCCGGCCGGTGCCGCAAACGGTTCGATGCTGTCAAGAATGGGCAACATGTTCCGCGTCGGTTCGTCCGCAGAACAACAGAACGGAACGCCGGTCCGGACTGCCGGGTGGACTCGGTAGACTGCTTTCGATCGGGTGACGGCGTCGCGTCGGTGCCCCGAGGCCATACCGTGCTGAATTTGTTTCTCCTCAAACCCGCCGCTTCGGCAACACGAGGATTCTCATGCTGACTTATCGCTTTCAACAGTGGAAACTCATCGCGGTGGCTGCCCTCGCGGGGACGTGCGCCGGGTGCTGTGTTCCAATGCCACTGGCCACATCTCACCATTCAATGGCCGTTCCCGATGTGATGCCACTGGGAGCTATCAGCCGCGCTCACTGGCACATGATGGAAACCAACGGCGAAGCGAGCGACTTTGTCATCCATCGCAGCGAGTTCGTCGACAACTCGTCGGAACTGTCGCCCTACGGACGCGATCACATTCAGGAAATCGCCGCCCGCATGTCGTCGGCTCCGTTTCCGGTGCTGGTCGAACGCAGCATGAATAACTCCGATCCGGAACTGGACGCCATCCGACGAAATCTGGTCGCCCGCGTGCTCACCGATCTGGGCAACCCGGATGCGGATCAGCGAACCATCGTGTCCCAGCCTTACAGCAACGGAATCAACTCCATCGAAGGCGAGCAGGATCTGATGCGTTTTCGCCTGAGCCGCGGTGGATTAGGTGGTGGCGGGTTCGGCGGTGGTGGCTTCGGTGGCGGCGGCGGCGGTGGCGGCGGCGGCGGCTTTGGCTTCTGATCTCGTCAGCAGGCGATAC
>CAZHET010000257.1:0-9324 GCA_964531585.1 uncultured Planctomycetaceae bacterium
TGGAGCAGCGGAACCAGCAGAAGCAGCGCGACCAACACACGCCGCACAGCGAAGTGCGCACACTGGCACCTCAGCAATGCGCGGACGACAACCAAGCGCGGTTCGGGTGAACTCACGCGCCGTCGCTGCTGACTTGTCGGAACTGCGAAGATGGCACGGACTCCCTGTGGTCAAACGGAATCGTCGGCCTTTGCGACACTTGATGCGGAACCCACGAGTTGTGGTCTTGTGCCGGATGCCGCTGACGACGGCAGCCATGTTCCGCGATCGACAGCGAAAATCGTGCTTTGATCCGGCGATCGCGATAACGCGGGCGATGGCATGGACTCGCTTGCAAGCATCCGTTGCACAAGGGCCGCGATGGCCCCAAGCAGAATTCCCGCAGCACTCAGCCAATACAGCGACGCGAACTCCTCAGGCAACAGTGCCCACGCAATCGCCGCTGCCGCCACCGCCCCGGCAGACAATGTGATCAGTGGAATTCGCTGCAGACGGAGAAACGCCATGAACGAGGCGACGCCCACCAGCGACAGGCAAAGCAGAATCGCCTTGGTCGTGACGACAACAATGCGGCACTCGCGTCGCTCGCTGCTGCCAACCAGCACAACGGTGTTGTCAAACCGGCTGGATGATGAATCGGCGGGCTCCGCCAGCAGTTCCATCACTGTCGTGCGGATTGCCGTGTCATACACCGCCAGCATTGGCTGCAGCAGTTCCTGCGGCGAACGCTGAGCCTGCAGCGGCACTGCCCGAGTCGCGCGGGCCGGTGACCAGTCGAACTCATCCCGCAACGCGGCAAGTGTCGAGTTGTCGTCAGCACTGACCAGCCAGATCTGCGGCACGCCGTCCCCGCTGCCGGAAACTGCCGGCAGTCCTGGCCTGACGTTCGCAACGAATCCTCGATCATCATTCAGCCGCTGGCGGACTCGCAGCCCGACTGTGGCGGGTTGCGGACGAACGTCCGCAGTGATCGGCTGAGGCAACACGACTCGCCACAGTCTTCCGCTTTCGGCAAGCGACGGTTGCCGCAGCGTTTCGGCGGCAGGAGTGACTTCAGCGGCGTCGTCACCGCCGGCGATTGGCACGAGTTCCACGGGCTGTCCATTCACCGTTGCCCCGAACACGTCACAGTCTGACGGAACGTTGAAAATCGCCGTCGCCGGCAGCGAGTCGAACACCGCTGTCGTCAGCGTCGTAACCGCGTCAAGGCTGATGACGGAACGACTCACCGTCAGACGCGGTGATGCCGGGCGCACGTTGTTCAGCGTGCTGACCAGCTCGACGGGCACGTCAGACACAACAGACCGGCATCGCCACGCTGCCGCGAAGCGGTCCGAGTACACCGGCACCCAGTTCGGCACCGAAGCCAGACGGAAAGTGTTCAGCGAATCCGTACCGACGGTCACGTCATTCACAGGTGACGACGGCAGCACAAGTGGTACGTGCAGCGGCTGCGGTCGAGGCGCCGTACTCACTGCCGCCGGTGTCCAGTGATAGTCGATATCCAGCAGCAGTTCTCCTCGAGTCGGAACGGGAAGCTGGAAGGCGGTTTCGCGGGAAGACACGACCGTCGCGGCCAGTTTCGTCGACTGACCATGCAGTCGAACGGCAGGGATGACGTTGTCCGGAATTACAAGGCGAACCTCGTTCAGATCCCGGTGACGGATCTGAAACAGCAGTTCGGCGTGAACGTGAATACTGCCGCCAGCCGGGCTGTGCTGCAGACTGACAACCGCGGAAGTGCGTACTTCCGGCTGTTGCGATGTCAGTTGAATGCGAACAGCGGAGCCGGACTCTTCGACAAGTCGGGCGGTCGCAGGCTTGCTCTCATCGTCGGAATCGCTGTTGGGCTGACTGACGGGCACTGAGGAAAACTGTGTCACTCCGTCAGGCTTGGTCAGCAGGACTGACCAGGCATCCGATTCGACCAGCGTCACCGTTGTGGCATGGTCCGTCGAGGCCACGACATCGGGCAGGTAGAATTGACCAACGCGACCGACCGAGTTGCTGTCGGCTGCGTCAATGCCTGCTGCGTCAGGGGCTGATGCGCCACTGGCTGACGCGTCACCGTCGGCTGTTGAGGCCGGACTCTGTGAGCCGCCAGGCAGAAACGATGTGAGATTGCGGAACGCACGCAGCTCAACAAGAAACTGTCCGGTCTGGCGATCGGGAAAGACAAGCTGAATCTTGTCCGGGTCGTCCTCGGACAGCTTCACCGGCAGGGGCGTGGTTCCGTCGTCGGTTGTCAGCACCGGGCTGCCTGGCCAGATCTGCCAGCCGTTTGCAGCAAAGTCCTTCCACAGCACCGTCGTTTCATTCAGGGAACCGTGAATCACACTGACAGGAAACCTCGCTGTCAGCAGAACGCTGTTGTTGTTTTCTTCCGCGGAGATCTCGATCTGCGGTTCCACAGCAAAGAACGCTTCGATTTCACTGACACGAAGGTCGATGCGGGCTTCCGACGACAACAACTGGTACGCGGTGGCTGCCGTCTTGGTATCCGTCAGCGATTCGACACGCTTGCGGCGCACCTGAGTCAGCGTGGCGGCATCTGGTTCGACCAGCAGCCCCGGCGGAATCAGGATGTCGATGTTGCCGGTCTCGTTGCGAGCAAGCTCCACGTCAGGCACGGACAGCGACACGGTTAGCGGAAACTCCGTCTGCGACAGTTCCAGGTCATACCTTAGCGCAACGCTGCCGCGCACAGGTTCGGCAAACCGAACGACAATCGTCCGGCCACTGCCGTCATCGGCCGTACCGGACGACGTGAACGACCGGACGATCGACGATCCGTCCGCGCTGTCGCTGGTGACCGACACCGGTCGGAACTGTGGCGGCAGCCGGACACGAATGCTGTCCACGCTGCCGCCGGAAACATCGATCGTCTGACGACAGGACAAGGAAGCGGGGACGGTTCGCAGGTCCAGAGTCATCTGCGGCGTGGAGGCCTGGACCAGCAGGTGCTCGGCCGTATCGGCGGGCTGCGGCTTCCACGTGATGTCTGTGTCACCGGAGATTCCCCACAGTTCGATGGTCGTTCGCCCGCTGCCGGCATCGGTAGTTACCTGCGGCGCGATACTGCCGCTGCCGGTGACTTCGTCGACAGGTTCGCCGAATTCCAGCAGCAGATGCGATCTCGCCGCTGTGGGAGCCGTAAAGCGGATTCTCGGACGGCCGGTCGGTGTGTTGCGAATCTGGCCGATAAGTTCCACCGAAAGCTCATGAATGCCCTTTCCGTACAGCCACCATTCTTTGCGGCCGGACGCGTCTGTGTTGAAGAGTGCTCGTTGCTGCGGTCGGGCTACGGAACCAGGCAGGCTGGAAACCTGCAGCTCACTAAAGCCCACCGGAACCTGAACCCATTCGCGTTCCGGCATGACGGTGACCAGCACACTTACCGTCAGCCTGTAAACATCGCGTTCAACGCGGCCCTGCACGCGGACTTCACCGATGCTGAACAGCGGAACCTGATCCTGCAACCGGACGCGCTGCAGCAATTCCTCAACAGCCTGTTGATCGAAGCCCAAACGGTCGAGCGGGATTAGTTCTCCGGCCTCGGAACGCCACATCAGGCCAGGCACCTGACTGCCGGCATCTGAAGTCTGCTTTGGCGGCACCGGCGCAGGCGGTCTGAGCATGTCGGCGTCCTGAGCAGACGCCGTGTGCAGTGAGATCATCACTGATAGTATCAGCGAAGTCGTCAGCACCGGCAGACAGCCGGGGCTGGGAAATCGGCAGATTCGAGTACTGACAGACATAGCCGCTTTCGCAAGCCGATGGTCACTGATACAGGCCACCTTCAATCTTACGGCGCGGCAGACAGTGAGTGAAGCCGCGACTGTTTTGAAGACTGCTCAATTCAGGATGGCTGCCGCACTTGTCTGGATTCTCTGACTGCACGCAGCCAGCAGGCTCGGAACGAAAATATCAACGGTGCCGCCCGACAGGTTTGTGACGATTCCACCGGCTTCCTGAACCAGCAGAATCCCGGCCGCCACGTCCCACGGTTTCAGGCTGGTGGACCAGAACACATCGACTCGACCACACGCCACAGCTGCCAGGTTCAGCGCTGCCGAACCCGTCCGCTGCACGGTCTGCAGATGATTCAGCGCGGTCAGAAACCGTTTGACGGCAGGATCACTGTCGTTCGCACCAACCGGCAGGCTGGCCATTCCCATCGCGTCTCGCAGTTCGGTCGCACTGCTTGTTTCAATGACATTGCCGTTCAGGCAAGCGCCGCAGCCGGCCTTCGCCGTGAATGTCTCGTCACGGTTTGGGTCATGAATCACTCCAACAAGCAACTCTGCCCCTCTGCGCAGTCCGATCGACACCGCATAATATGGAAAACCGTGTACGTAGTTCGAAGTACCGTCCAGCGGATCGATAATCCATTGAAATCCGGAAGCGGACGGATCCGTTTGCAGACCTTCTTCGCCCAGAAACCCATGCTCAGGAAATTCGGCCGAGATCATTTTGTGGATGACCTGCTGGGAAGCTTCATCCGCCTCGGTCACCAGGTCCGCACGACCCTTCTCCCGCACGGAGAATTTTCCCGCCCAGTCCAGCAGGACATGCCCGCCAGCCACCGCGGCTCGTTCGGCGATCGCCAGAAATTGTGCGAGTTCCTGAGTCGAAAGAGCAGGGTACTGTCCGTTGGGATCGTTCATCAAAGAAAGTGGCTTCCGGAAAGAATGTTCACGCGCAAATGGCGGTGATCCGAATGTTGTATCGACGTCACAGGCCGCGACAGATCCGCCAGCAATAAGTTCGGATCGGGGCAGAATTCAGGGGGCAATGTTTCACAATGCCGCCTGCCCCGGGTCCCGGCATTCAAAGGAGGCGATTCGCAAAAGCTGGTCTCCACCTGTAGCGCTTGAGCGGATTCTTTCGACTGCGTTCAAAAACACAACAGGGACAGTCAGGGAATGCATAGAAAATTCGCCGGTTGATCCACGGCTGGCTCCACACTTCAGACAGGCGCAAACGACGTTTCCAGTCCCCGACGACTTCGTCTTCTATTCCATCGCCGGCGAAACCATGTTCATCGATCCGTCCGTTCACAAGGCTGTCTTCCTGATCGCCGTCGTTTTGTTCACCGCCGTTACGGCATGGACAGACACGCGCTGGCGGCGCATTCCCAACAATATCACCCTGCCGATGTGGATTGGCGGCTGGATCTACCAGGGCGTTTTTTTTCAGTGGTCGGGCCTGCTGGACGGAATGTACGGCTTTGGAATTGGGTTTGGCCTGTTCTTCGTGTTGTGGATGGTCGGTTCCGCAGGGGGGGGCGACGTCAAGCTGATGGGAGCACTGAGCGTCTGGCTGGGGCCGGGACTGACTCTGAAAGTTCTGCTGTGCAGCCTGATTTTCGTGGTTCTGGGGACGTTTGTCGTCGTCATCGGCAGTGTGCTGACCAACGGCTGGAACAAGACCCGCAGGCAGTTCACGCGCGACGATGCTGAGGCCAAACGCGGCCGGAAACAGCCGGAGACAATGACGCAGCGTCAGAAGCGGCGCGTGATGGCATTCGCTATGCCCGTGGCGCTGGCGACGTGGAGCGTGTTACTGTTATTCCAGCATGAATGGTTACAGCGCGGCGTACTGAATTTGTGATGAGCCCCCGTGCCGTTGTCGAATCCACAGATTGCAGCAACTGGTAACTCGCCTGCAACGGGGACAGACAATGAATGTGATCGATCGTCGACGGCAATCACGAAACTCGCTGCGGGCTCGCGTCCGCAAACGACTCGGTGCCATTCTGTCGATGGAGCTGGTGCTGGTGCTGCCGATTTTTATGGTGCTGCTGTTTGCCATTGTGGAATTCTCTCTGCTGGCATCAGCTCGCAACCAGCTTGCGGAAGCCGCACGCTGTGGAGTTCGTGAACTGTGCATTAACGACGAATCACCCGATCAGATCAGGCAGGAACTGTCTGAACGACTGGGGCCGAAGCTCAGTCAGGGCATCATCGTTGACGTTCAGGAAGCGACCCGGGCCGGTGAAATCGCCAACGTCCGCGTGACAGTGCCCATGCAGAATGCCACTCCCGATCTGTTGTGGCTGACAGGGTTTTCCGTGCGGGACCGCTACCTCAGTGCCGAAGCTCCGATGGTCCGCGAACATGACAATCTGTCTGCCGGTCTGCAACGGTTGTAGCAGGCCCGTTCAGTTTCGTTGAGTTGCGTTTCTGAGATGTCGTTACAGAAATGCACAGGCGCGGTTTCTGCCGAAACTCGCCACACGGAGGTTCTTCATTCTCACGGACGGTCCAAACAATCCGCGATACGGACGCCGTTCACACGTCTGCGTTTTCAACTGACGTCATCGCTGTATCGGAATCTGGTTCAGGAGACCTGTCGTGAAGCTCACTCCCTGGCTGTTGACTGTCGCCGCGTTCGTGATTATCGCAGCGCTTGCGACCGGCTTTTTTGTCAAGAAACTGTGGGCGGTTGAGCCGGAACCTGTCGCTGTTGAAGCGCGGCAGCAGGTTCCCATGGCTGTGACGGATATTCGCCCCGGCACCGTTGTACAGCGGCAGCATCTGGGACTCGGTCCTGCCGCGAAGGACGAAGTCAATCAACACCGCGACACAATTCTGTCCATCGACACGCTCGTCGGACGAATCGCCCGCGAAGCGATTCCCGCCGCTGTGCCGTTGAGAGCGTCCTACTTTTACGCCGCCGGAGAAGGTCCGGAACTCACCGTTTCTGCACCCGACATGCGAGCCGTCGCTGTCAGTGTGACTGATGAAACAGAAATGGTCAGTGGTCTGATCCGGCCCGGCAACTATGTGGACGTGTTTATGACCGTCGATCGGGCTCCCCGCAGTGGTGACCGAAACCGCGGTGACGGAGCCATGCTGCTGAAGCTGTTTGACGGTGTCAAAGTTCTGGCAATCGATGGTCGCTATTCCGGTCTGCAGAATGCCGCCCGGCGCCGCAACGATGTCGTGCTGGAACTTAGCCAGCGGCAGCAGGAAGTCATGGTCCTCGCGAAAAGCAAGGGCGAAATCTCTTTGACATTCAATCCCAACGGACCTGGCAGCGGTGGTGTGAATGTGGAATCATCGCGTCAGAATCGTGTGACCCTGGATGAACTGCTGGGGATGGACGACGTCGACGAAACTCCGTTCGTCACAGAACAGTTCCGCAACGGCGGTCGTGCTGACGCGTTCTACGATGACGATGGTCGTCCGGTCCGCGGCACGAACGGTGTCGGAGGTGCCGGTGGCTCACAACTGCAGAACGTCGGTTCCGGCGGCTGGAACACGACGTCGAATATCCAGGACGCGCCGGAGTCCGTCAATAACCGCGCTGCCACGAACCGGTCGCTCGCCATCGGCATGTGACCGTCGGCGGATCGCAAACTGCTGTGTGCCACTGGCCTTGCCAGTTCCTCGTCACACGGGCCTGCCGCGAAAGCACTGGCAGAGCCAGTGGCACACCAAGCCCTGGCTCTGCCGCTGTTCGCTTTCCGGTTTCGCTGTCATGAACAACACAATCGCACGTGCCTCCTCCGCCGCACGCCCCGGCCGCCCGGCACGCCCCGACCGTCGCGGCTCGCTGAGCATTCTGAGCGTTTTCGCTCTTGTCGCCTGCGGAGTCTGTGTCGCTCTCGTCGTGAACTCCGCGCACCTGACAACGATCCGCTCCGAAGCTCAACAGTGCGCGGAAGCCGCGGCACTGGCCGGCTGCCGAAGCCTGCTGTGCGACGAAATGCTGTGCGCAAACCGACAGGCGTTCGAAGCCGACGGGCGGATTCTCGAATGCCAGCGCCGTGCCATCGAGATCGCGGCACGCTACGGTGCGGGATCGCGAATTCCCTCACTGTCAGAACACGATATCCGCGTGGCTCAGCGAGTTTTCGCGGACGGATCAGGACAACCCACGCTGTTTGACGCCACCACGGCACCGAATCTGGTGGAAGTGACGCTCAGCAATCAGTCGCCGTCGGATCCGTCCGGTCGCCTGGTGCTGAGCGGACTCACGGGAGTCCGGCGAGGGCAGATTCTGGCGCGGGCCGCAGCCGTGCTGGAAAACCGCATCGCCGGGTTCATCGCCCGCTCCAACAACGCGATTCCCCTGGCTCCGTTTTCAGTTCCCGACGATTCCCGCTTCACGCAGTCCGGGTGCTGGTCAGTCGAAATTGAAGCCGGGGAAGGGCCGGACAACTGGACGTGGTCGCAGTCAAATCAGCAGGTTCTGCGAGGCGGAGACCGTTTGCCGGAAATCACACTGACTCTGACTTCCGGCGATTCAGTCGCGGCCCCCGGACAACTTCTGCCTGTCAGCGTCTTGCGGCAGACCGCGACGGTCCTGCAGTTGAGCGACCAACTCCAAACCGGGCTGACTTCGCTGCAAATGCAGACGCTGCCAAATGCCATGCTGGAATTTCCGGTCGATGCAACTGTCGCCGCCCTGTCGGCGTCGGATCTGCAAACCCTGGCGTCGCAGCTCGAAGGTCTCGTCGGGCAGGTTCGAATTTTTCCGACCAGCGACATCGCTGGAAATGTGACGATCGCCGGCGCTGATGACGCTGCACCCGCACCCGCTGCCAGTGAAGTTCCGGCAGCGCAGGGCGGAGTCGTTCTGACACGCCCGATCGCTGCCCGCATCATGGACGTGCGTCGCGCAGACGGCGGCGTTCAGGTGACTCTGCAACCGGCCGTCATCAGCACCGCCACAGCCGTCACCGCCGCACCAACAGCTCAGGTCGCGGAGAACGCCTACATCTGGAAGATCGCGCTGGCGAAGTAAGCAGTTCGGCCGTTCGTTCAGCTGCCCGGTGGCGCGCCTCGGGAACAGTCACCGCAACGCTGTGCCTCGCCGCGTGTCAGCAGACTGACGAATCGTCTGCAGTCTCCCGCCTCCAGTCTCGCGCCTCCAGTCTCGCGCCTCCTGGCGGCGTCTCCGTGCCGGTTGTGTCAGATTCCGGCAATACATGCGTGAGAACGACTGCACCGCGTTCTGCAGAGAGGTTCATCCCGTCTGCCGCAGCACTCGATAACGAGAACACTGGATTTCTCCGACTCTGTATGCCCTGAATCCACAAAGTCTTCAGGAACAACCGATGGTTACAGCGACCCGCTCTGCACTCAGCTCGCCGCGCGACTTTCAGCGCCTGAAGACCAGCCTCCATCGTCAGATGGTTGACGTCATCGATTTCTCGCGAGCTGAGTCGCTGAATGAAACCGAACTGCGCCAGCAGTTGAAGGGGCTTGCCGAGTACCTGTGCTCGCGGCAGGACGTCAACCTGACCGGCCAGCAGCGTGAGTCCATGGTCGCGGAGATCATGGACGAGATCTACGGTTTCGGACCGCTCGAACC
>CAZHET010000258.1:0-5677 GCA_964531585.1 uncultured Planctomycetaceae bacterium
ACGTTCAAGGACGACGATTCTTCGATGCTGAACGAGATCTTCCTGACGTCGCTGTCACGATTCCCGACAGAACGCGAACGAACCGAACTGCTGGCGGTGCTGAGCGAAACGTCAGCCGCAGACCGTCGCGTGGTGCTGGAAGACATCCTCTGGGGCATCCTCAGCAGCCGCGAGTTCCTGTTCAATCACTGATGCCCGACCCTCGCAACATCATGCTGACCATTGCCTATGAGGGCACGGCGTATTGCGGGTGGCAGATTCAGCCGAACGGGCTGACCATACAGGAATGCGTCGAAGCGGCGGTCGGGAAGCTCACGGGGGGAACCAGACCGAACGTTCTTTGTGCCGGACGCACGGATTCGGGAGTTCATGCTCTGGGGCAGGTCGCCAGCTTTCGGACAGAATCGAACATTCCTGCGGCTCAGTTTCGTCACGGCATTCAGCGGTTTGTCCCCGACGACATCACCATCATTCGGTCTCAGGAAGTCGCCGACGAATTTCATGCCACGTTTTCGGCCGTGCGCAAGCGGTATCGCTATCTGATGTTTGACGGGCCGGTGATGCCGCCCTTCCTGAAGAACATTGTGTATCGGCCGCGCACGAGTCTGGATGTCGACGCCATGAACGCCGCGCTGCCGGCTCTGATGGGCACTCACGACTTCCGCTGCTTTGAAAGCCACTTCCCGAACAAGGCGACCAGCGTCCGCACGGTCATGGACGTCTCGCTGCAGCGTCTGCCGCTGTTCGATGTGTGGAATCCGCCGCATCGGTGGCAGCCCACGGATGCTCGCGAACACCCGTCGCCCGACGCTCCGCTGATCAGCTTTGAAATTATGGCCGACGGATTTCTGTACAACATGGTGCGAGCCATCGTCGGAACGCTGCTGCAGATCGGCACCGGTCAGCGACCGCCGGACGACCTGTGCGATGTGATTGCCTCGCAGGATCGCGGGCAGGCCGGTTCAACGGCTCCGGCCGAGGGGCTGTATCTGGTGCAGGTCGATTATCCGCCCGAGCTGCTGACGAAAAGCTAATCGGCTTCGTCTTTCGGCGGCGGAGGTTCCTTGCCGGGCAGGCGGCCGGCGTCCCGCAATGCCCGGCGAAGGATAAAGTCAAGCTGGCCGTTCGTACTGCGCAATTCGTCCTCCGCCCAGCGACGCAGAGCGTCCAGGACCTTCGGGTCGGTGCGTAACAGAAATGACTCACGTGCCAAACTTCTGAACCTTCATCCTTCGAAACCACCTGCGGTTTGCTTAGCAATGAGCGGAAAAAAAGTGTCTGACCCCAATTGCCGGGAACCGGCCCTTCGGGTGCTTCGCACAATTGGGGTCAGACACTTATTTTCCGCACGATCCTTAGTTGTACAGCGACCCGGTGTTGACCACGGGCTGAGTGTGGCGATCGCTGCACAGCACAACCAGCAGATTCGAAACCATCGCCGCCTTGCGTTCTTCGTCCAGCTCGACGACTCCGTCCTTCTTGAGATGAGCGAGCGCCATCTGCACCATCCCGACAGCTCCTTCCACGATCTTCGAGCGAGCGGCCACAACCGCGTGAGCCTGCTGGCGCTGCAGCATCGCGGCCGCGATTTCCGGCGCGTATGCCAGATGGCTGATGCGGGCCTCAATCACCTGAACGCCGGCCTTGTTCAGTCGCTCCTGAATGTCTTCCTGCAATTGTTCGCAAACTTCCACCGTGTTGCCGCGAAGTGAAATTTCGTGGTCTTCGCTGTCGTACGGATGCCGGCTGGCGAGAACCCGCAACGCCGCTTCGCTCTGAACTTCCACGAAGTGTTCGTAATCATCGACTTCGAACAAAGCTTCCGCGGTGTCGACCACCTTCCAGACAACGACGGCAGAGATGTCGATCGGGTTGCCTTCGCGGTCGTTCACTTTGGAAGGCTTGCTGGTCGTGCGTGACTTCGCCTGCATCACCTGCCCTGCCTGGTTCTTGCTTTCCGGGACGCTGGTCGAACCGGTTTCGAAGTTGCGAATTCGCAGCGACAGCTTCCGTTTCGAATAGAACGGATTGACCCAGTAGAAGCCGGATTCGATCACTGACCCGCGATATTCCCCGAACAACAGCAGCACGCGGGAGTCATTGGGAGCCACCGCCATGAAACCAAACAGCGAAATGAATGCCGTCAGGAGCATCAGAATGCCGCCGATCACCCGGACGGCCACGGCTGTCCCCCCACCCGCCGCGGCGGCTGAGGCCGCAGATGCGAATACAAATGGAGCCCCCACAACCAGCCCCAGAACCACCAGCAGCGGAAACCAGCCGGACGCCGGTTTGATGGACTTTTCACGGATCATGGCCACAAATTCCTCTTAGAAATGTGCGATATTGATGCGATACCGAAGTGATATCGCCCTGATAGTTTCCTGTCAACGGGTTGGCGAGTCGTTCGGATCACGAAATTTCGAAAAACTTCCGGAGTGAACGCATCGGCGGTGACGGAAGCACCAACCGGCACGGGCGGACTCGTTTCGCCGACCTGTTTCACTACACTGCTGCGTTCCGCGGCCACGCCGCGCCTCTCATTCGCTCAACGGGAACGATCATGCAGGAACGCGAACTTCACGACGGTCGCAGCGACGGGCTGCAGCCGCTGGTCAGCCTGGACCTGGACAGCATTGGATCGTTTTCGCAGATGCTGGAAGCGATGTCGCAGACAGCATTCAGCGGGCGATCGGCGGGCGAGGCGGCTCGCATCCTGACGGAAATGTTTCGTGACCCGCAGTGTGGCGTCGTGCTGACGATTTCCGGTGCGATGACGGTCGCGAAGCAGGGGCGGATCATCTGCGATCTGATTGACCGCGGCTGCGTGCAGGCCGTTGTGGCCACGGGAGCACTGATGGCTCATGGGCTGACCGAATCCATCGGGCTGACTCACTACCGCCACGACCCGAATCAGTCGGACGAGAGCCTGTTCGAAAAAGGATACAACCGGATCTACGACACTCTGGAAATGGAAGCGAACCTGAACGATCTGTCGACGCTGGTGGCGGACGTTCTGGACAAGGATCCGCCGGCTGACGGGGTCTGGTCGTCAGCGCGGTTTTCGTCGGCAGTGGGACGGCGTCTGAGCGACATGAACCTGGGGCCAGGCATCCTGCGCAGCGCGTTCGAAAAGGATGTGCCGGTGTTCGTGCCGGCATTTACGGACAGCGAACTGGGACTCGACTTTGCCACAACGGCGATTCTGGACTCGATCGCGAAGCTCAGTCCGTCGCAGCGGGAACAACTGACTCCGGCGGAAGCACTGACGAAGATTCCTCAGTTCAACCCGTTTCGTGACCTGTACGACTACGCGCTGAAGGTCACCAGCTTCGACACGGTCGGAATTTTCACGATTGGCGGCGGAGTGCCTCGCAACTGGGCTCAGCAGGTCGGGCCGTTCATTGACATCACCAACGGCCGCACAGGCACCGCGCTGACTCCGCCGCGATTCAAGTACGGTGTTCGCATTTGCCCGGAGCCCGTTCACTGGGGCGGCCTGTCGGGATGCACGTATTCCGAAGGAGTCAGTTGGGGCAAGTTTTTCAGTCCGGCGGACGGCGGTCAGTTTGCCGAAGTCTATTCCGACGCCACGGTGATTCTGCCGCTGTTGCTGAAGGCAGTGTTCGAGCGGCTTGAGAATGCCGATGCGTCGATCTAAAACCGGCAGGGTGAGTTTCCGCACGTTGCCCGGCCGTCATTTGAATCCTGTTGCCCGCTTCCGCATTCCGCCAAACGTCATCCCATCTGCTCATGACCATCACACTGACTCTGAAACGCCAGCCGTCTGTTCCTCTGGAAGCCGAAGCGATCTCACCGGATACGTTCGCAAATCTGTCGCGAGGTGAAATTCAGGCGCTGACGGTTCATCACGGCAAGCGTCTGCTGCCGCTGGGCGACTTCTTCGAGGTTGACGGTGAGCGCAGCGACGAGATTTCCGTACACGGCGACTGCCACCGAGTCCGCTGGATGGGACGAGCGATGTCGCGCGGCAGCCTCACCATTCACGGGGACACGGGCATGCATCTGGGCGCTCACATGAAGGGCGGTCGGATTGAAGTGTTTGGCAATGTGACCGACTGGCTGGGTGCCGAGATGAAGAACGGCTTCATTCACGTTCACGGCAACGCGGGCGGTCAGATCGGAGCCGCTTATCGCGGCAGCCTGGCGGGCATGAAGAACGGTACAATCATCGTCGATGGCACGGCCGGGCTGGAAGTCGGCATGAGAATGCGGCGCGGGACGATCGTTCTGGGCGGGCAGGTGAAGGACTTCGCCGGACTGCAGATGAAGGGCGGCACTCTGGTTCTGCTGGCCGGTGCGGAAATTCGCACGGGAGCATGGATGGTCCGCGGCACGATCATTTCCCTGCAACCGCTGCAAATGATGCCCACGTTCGCTCGTGCCAGCGAAGGGACTCCAACGTTCCTGCGAGTCTTCTCGAAGCATCTGCAGCAGTACGGAGTTTCGCTGCCGTTTTCCGAGTCAGACGGCACGTACCAGCGCTGGTCGGGCGACGTGTCGGTTCCGGGCAAGGGCGAAATCTTCGTGTGGCAGCCTCGCCCCGCCGCGTGACGGCGAAACAGCACGACGGCGTGCGCTGCGGGTTCGGCGGCGCGTGGGATTTTTCGGGCAGACCGGATATCCCTGTCCGTTCAGCGGCTGACGGACAGGGATGTCCGCCTTGCGGCAGGGAGATTCACACCCGCCGTTCGGGTTAATGCCCGGACGAGTGCCTTGCGTCCGAATCGCACCGGTTCTGCCGACACTCCGGCACATGCCGCCGAATCGCATTGTTTCGGCCTGGCTTGCGCGATGTTGCCGTCAACGGCAAATTCAGCCGCATTCAGTTTGCCGTCAGACAAACGCTCGCCCGATGAGAGGGAAGAACACTTTCCGGCGAAATAACGCCGACAGAATGTGATCTCTCCGGCAACCGCGAAGGACGCGAGCGTCGGACTGACTGTTTCCGCTGGTGACGGCACAATTCCGTTCACCGGACTTATCGGAACAGTCAGCCTGTCAGGAAACAACCGCGGACGGAGCCGTGCCACAGGAAGTGTGACTTTCCCCGGAGAGTACGTTGATGGCGCGACGATCAGGAACAATTCTGCTTTCCAGCTCGATGCTGGCCCTTGGGCTGGCCATCGGCGGACATCTGAATGCGGTGAAGCTGAGCCCGAACGCTCAGGCCGTCGCACCGGGAAGTTCTGCCGACCTGGCTTCGATGGGTGCTCAGGCATTGCTGAGCAGCGGCGAACATATCTCACGAATCTCGCAGACCGTGATGCCGACCGCCGTCCACATCCAGGCGGTTCGCCGCGAAAAGGACGGACGCAAGGTTGAAGAAACCGGCTCCGGAGTTGCCATGCGAAGCAGCCGCGTCAACGGGCTGTTCATCATTACCAATAATCACGTGATTCGCGGAGCCGATCTGCAGGACATCGACCTGAAAACGGCCGACGGTCTGGAGATGAACCCGCTGCGTGTCTACCGCGATGAAGAAAGCGACCTGGCCGTTCTGCAGATCCAGGACTATTCCACCAAGACCGCCGAGTGGGGCGACAGCGATCAGGTGGCGATTGGAAACTATGTGCTGGCCGTGGGCAGCGACCTGAACGGCCCGACCATCGGGGCCATCCTGTGCATCGTCGGCATCTCGGCCTACGGCAAGAAT
>CAZHET010000258.1:5687-9311 GCA_964531585.1 uncultured Planctomycetaceae bacterium
AGCCAGTCAGTCACGATGGGCATTGTCAGTGCCAAAGGACGCCGCGACCTGTCTCTGACCAAAGATCACAGCGTTATCAACCAGGACTTCATTCAAACCGATGCAGCCATCAACCCAGGCAACAGTGGCGGACCGCTGATCGATATGCATGGCCGGGTCGTCGGCATCAATACGGCCATCGCGTCCAACAGCGGCGGCAATGAAGGCATCGGATTCAGTATTCCCAGCAATCTGGTGCGGCACGTGTTCGAACAACTGGTCGCCTACGGTCAGGTCCGCCGGGCGTATCTGGGTGTTGAGCTGGACAGTGACTTCAACCTGTCAGCCGCTCGCCGACTGGGTCTGGACCGGGCAGCCGGTGCTCGCGTGACTCGCGTCTACCGCAGCCCGACTCCCACTCCCGCCGCGGCTGCGGGCATCCGGCAGGACGACGTCATCGTGGTGTTCAACGGTGTGCCGGTCGTCGACGAGAATCACCTGATCAACCTGGTGAGCCTTGCGGAAATCGGCCGGACCGTTCAGGTCGAAGTGGTTCGTGGCGGCCAGCGACAGAAACTGACGCTGCGACTGACCGATCGCGAAAGCGTGCGAGCCGCCGCCGGCGAGAGCAGCGAACTCAGCCAGTAACAAGCCGTCAGCCACATCGCCACCGGATTGATCGGCGTGTTGAACGAGTGCTGTGTCAGACCTTGAATTTGAGATTGATCGTCATTCCCGCGAAGGCGGGAATCCAGTTTTCGCCGCTCTGGATTCCCGTCCCCGCCTTCGCGAGGCCAGGACTCTGTGCGGGAATGACGAACCCAGGAACCAACGGCTGCGCGGAGAGAGTCAGGGCTGCCCGGAGAGGGTCAGACCACGATTTCAGATAGCTTCCAGCGGCGGCTGTGTTTGTGAAGTCGTCGATTTGCTCCCGCACAGAGGCAAGCTCAGCGGCAGTGAATATCGGCAGCTCGGCGGGCCGGGACCTGTACGAATTCGCAAAGTGACACTGTCCGGCTAGAATCGCGGCTCGCATTCACACGCCGCCTGATTCCTGCCGCCGACACGCCATTCATGCCCGAGCCCATTCGCTTCGCCATTCTTGGAGCTGCCCGGATCGCTCGCAAGGTTGCCCCGCATATCCACGCGGCCACCGGCGCGGAGCTTGTCGCGATTGCCAGCCGGTCCGCTGATTCCGCAGCCGCGTTCGCTCGGGAGTGCAGTATTCCCGTCAGCTTTGCGAGCTACCAGGCGGCGCTGGACAGCCCGGACATCGACGCGGTCTACGTGCCGCTGCCGCCTTCGCTGCACCGCGAGTGGGTCATTCGGGCCGCCGAAGCGGGCAAGCACATTCTGTGCGAAAAGCCGCTGGCACTGAATGTTGCCGAAGTGGATGAAATGACGGCCGCGTGCCGGCAGCACGGCGTCGTGCTGCTGGACGGAGTCATGTGGTATCACACACCTCGCGCGGCAGCGATGCGGCAGGTCGTGGCCAACGGTCTGCTGGGCGACATCCGGCAGGTGACGTCGGCATTCACGTTCCGCTGGGACACCTGGCCGATGGAAGACATCCGCATGCACCGCGCGACCGGTGGCGGTTCGCTGATGGATCTCGGCTGGTACTGCGTCGGCGCGACGCTGTTGTTTCTGAACCGCATGCCAACGCGCGTCTTCGCGACAGCTCGGTGGCACAACGACGTCGACGTACGGCTGAACGGCATGCTGTGGTTCGACGCCGATCTGGTCGCGACGGTGGAATCCGGATTCGACACCGTACGACGACGCTGGATCGAAGTGGCCGGTTCGCAGCAGGCTTTAGTCTGTGACGACTTCACGCGTCCGTGGGAAGATCGAAGGCCGCGGTTCTGGGTGCATGACACTGACGGCACGTCAACGCAGCACACGGTCGACCACCCGCCGCTGGAACAGTGCATGATCGAAGCATTCTGTGAACTGGTGCGGCAACGCCACGTCAGTCACCCGTGGCTGGAACTCTCACGGAAGACTCAATTGGTCTGCGACCGCCTGGCAGCGGCGGCGCGACACGAAGCGATTATCGAGGTATGACAATGAAGCTGGGACTGATCAACAGCGCCTGGGCTCAGGCCGGGCGCGACACCGCGTGGGGAATTCACAAGACAAAAGAAATCGGGTTCGACTGCATCGACATCTTTACCGACCCGCTGGACATCGACGCCCGCGAACGCAAGCTGATTCGCGATGAATGTCAGAAGGCGGGGCTGCCCATCATTTCCATTTGCTGCGTGGCCACCGGGTTGATTGATTTCAACCCCAGCGTGCAGCGGTTTCACATGGACCGCTGCAAGGCATTTCTGGATCTGTGTTACGAATATGAAGCTCAGAATCTGCTGCTGGTGCTGGGAGAATACATCTGGCAGCAGGAAGTCATTCCTCCGGCTGAACAGTGGCAGACGGCGGTTAGCAACTGCCGTCTGCTGGCGGACTACGCGGCGACGCTGGGATTGCAGATTGCCCTGGAACTGGAACCGTTCCGGCTGTCACTGGTCAACGATGTTGACAGCATGGTTCGATTCATCGACGAAGTGAATCATCCTGCGCTGAAAGCGAACATCGACGTGTCGCATCTGTTGCTGGCGAACGTCCCGCCGGATGAAGTCTCGCGTCTGCAGGGCCGGGCAATTCATGTTCACATTTCGGACTGCGACGGGAAGGTTCACGGAGATCTGCCGCCGGGCCGCGGAGTCGTCGATTTTCCACCGTACCTCAATCAGATCGCCGCGCTGCAGATTGACGGAGTGATTTCGATTGAACTGGAATACAGCCCGGATCCGGACAACATCGAAGCATGGGTCCGTGAAGCATTCGACTCCACAGCCAGGCTGATGCGGAACGCCGGTCTGAGATCGTAGTCGGTGTGTCCGTGTGCCTCACAGGCCGCAGCCCGGACCGGGCGACGCGAAATCCCATCGCACGACGCACATGAATCAGCCGCGCTACCGGTACTCGTTCGGAACCACAATGCGCGGGTTCAGTTCTCGGGCGGCGGCGTATTCGTCCTTTGCCAGATCGGACTCTCCGGCTGCCGCATACGCTTCGGCACGAGCGACGATGTAGGCATCTTCGCCGGAAGCTCCCTGTTCGTATTCCGCCAGAACGCCAAGTGCCTCGTCGATGCGGCCGGTGTGTGCCAGGCTGATCGCGTGATAGCGAGCGGCCGGAAAAAGCAGGTCCGGTTCCAGAATGCCACTCAACGCATCACGAAAGCTCTGCTCCGCCTGTTCGAAATTTCCCGCTTCAAACTGCGAGACTCCCGCATCGTAAGCTGCCTGGCCGGCCTGTCGTTCGTCAGCAAGCTGAGCTTCACCGGAACAGCCCGTCAAGATCACACTCAGCGCCAGCAGCATGAGCGACGAGAAGGTGCAGCCGCCGAGTTCTGAAATCATTGTGGTCGATTTCATCAGAATTCTCCCACGACCTCTCCGCCGTTGCGTGTTCCCAGGGACCGCCAGATGCCCAGGTCGATGCTGTCACTGAAGAAGCGGACCGAACCGTCTGTCAGGAGTCCGTTGACACCGCCGGTGTGAAAGCTGCGAGCGGAGATGATGGCGGCTTCACCGGGAACATCCGCGATGGCGCTGGGGGCACCGCAGTCCTGTCCCTTCC
>CAZHET010000259.1:0-9295 GCA_964531585.1 uncultured Planctomycetaceae bacterium
CATGGAGCCATCGTTCCCGGCGACGCTTCCGCCAGTCTGCTGGTCGAACGAATCGAATCCGATGATCCCGACCTGTTGATGCCACCGCCGGACAGCGGAAAGCAGCTTACTCCCGAACAGCGGTCCGTGCTGAAGCGATGGATCGAATCCGGTGCTGAGTATCAGACTCACTGGGCGTTCGTACCGGTGCCCAAAGAGATTCCTCCACCGCAGCTTCCGGAATTTGAAGCCTGGCCAAAGAACGACATCGATCGCTTCGTGGCGGCGCAGTTCACCGAGCACAGCCTTCGGCCCGCCGACGCCGCGGACAAAGGTCAATGGCTGCGGCGAGTCTCCTTTGATCTGACGGGCCTGCCACCGACCGTCGATGAACTCGAAGCATTCCTGAACGACGATTCGCCGGAAGCTTTTGAACGCGTGGTCGACGGCCTGCTGGCGTCCCCCGCGTACGGCGAACGAATGGCCAGCATGTGGCTGGACGTTGCGCGCTACGCCGACACCTTTGGCTATCAAAGTGATGTCGAAATGGAAGTCTGGCCGTGGCGCGACTGGGCGATCAGGGCGTTCAACGACAACCTGCCCTACGACCAGTTCGTCACGCTGCAAACAGCCGGAGACCTGCTGCCGAATGCGACGACGGATCAGCAGCTGGCGACAACGTTCAACCGCCTGCATCGCCAGACCAACGAAGGAGGCAGCGTTGCTGAAGAATTCCGAACGGCCAACGTCGCCGACCGCACGACAACAAACGGCACCGCATTCCTGGGGCTGACGCTGGAATGTTCGCGCTGCCACGACCACAAGTACGATCCGATCAGTCAGCGCGACTTCTACCGGTTGTCGGCGTACTTTGCCGACATCGATGAGTTCGGGCTGTATTCGCACTTCACGCGCGCCGTGCCGACTCCTTCATTGCTGCTGTATTCCGGCGATCAGGAAGCGCAGCACAAGGCGGCTCTGGCCGAAGTCGCCGCGCGCGAAGTCGCACTGCAGGAAGCGGTCGCGTCATCAACTGCCCACTGGCAACAGCACGCAGACCAGTTGATTCAGACGCTGCCCGATCCGCCGTCGCCCGACTTTCATCTGCCGCTTGAAGGCGATGTTCCCGGTGTTGCCGGTCAGGCAACGCGGTGCGACGGCGATGAACAAATCGTCGTCAAAGACCCTCCGGAATTCGGCCGCTCGGATCCGCTGTCCTTCAGTCTGTGGGTCCGTCCGGCTGTCAGCCAGCCGCGGATGCTGGTGCTGCATCAATCGGCGGCGGCGGAAGATTCCGCCTTTCGCGGGCTGCAGTTGACACTCGACGACGGACATCCGGAGTTCTCCTTGATTCATTTCTGGCCCGGCGACGCGGTACGCGTGCAGACGACGCAGACGATTGCTGTCGGAGAATGGACACACCTCGCCGTGACTCACGATGGAAGCGGACTGGCATCCGGACTCAGGATCTTCGTCAACGGCCAGGCGGCTGAACAAACCGTCGAACGTGACCAGCTTACCCGCGATATCAAACATCGGGCCGAATGGGGCGATTCGAGCGTCGGCACAGTCGAACTGGCCCTGGGAGCTCGCTTCCGCGATATCGGTTTTCGCGACGGTGACGTCGACGATCTGCAGATCTTCCAGCGCACGCTGTCAATGGCCGAGGTCGCGGCGATTTACAGTGCCGCGCGTCCTGACAGTGCCGCGCAACCTGACGGCGAGACCATCGAACTGACCGATGTGATGCGAGTCGAACACCAGTTGCTGCACGCCGACGATGCCGTTCGCAGTGCCAGAGACGCACTCGTGGCCGCTCGCCGCAATGAGAACGAATTCGTCAGCGGTGTCCGTGCCATCATGACCATGAAACCTGCGGTTGTTCCGCAAAAGACCTGGGTGCTGAATCGAGGTGCCTACGATTCCCGCGCTGACGAAGTGCAGCAGGGAATTCCCGAGTTCCTGCCCGCACCTCTGCCTGAAACAAACGACCGTCTGGCTCTTGCGCGCTGGATGACTGACGAACGGCATCCGTTGACAAGTCGCGTCATCGTGAATCGCTTCTGGCACGTGTTCTTCGGTCGCGGCATCGTTGCCAGCCTGGAAGACTTTGGAAGTCAGGGTGTGCCGCCATCGCATCCGGATCTTCTCGACTGGCTGGCCCGGTCACTGATGGACGACGGCTGGAATCTGAAGAACCTGTGCCGGCGAATCGTGCTGTCAGCGACGTACCGGCAGTCATCCGTACCGGCTGAGCCAGAGTTCTTCGAGTCCGATGCGCTGAACATCCGGCTGGCTCGCGGGCCGAAGCACCGTCTTTCGGCCGAACAGGTTCGCGATGCCGCACTGTTCGCCAGTGAGCTATTGGTTCCCAAAGTCGGCGGCCCCAGTGTCAAGCCGTACCAGCCGGCGGGACTGTGGGAAGAAGCGGGGACCGGCAAGTCGTATCAGCAGGCAACGGGCGAAGGTCTGTACCGCCGCAGTCTGTACACGTTCTGGCGACGGACCTCGCCGCCACCATCGATGATCACATTCGACGCGACGAGCCGGGAGACCTGTACCCCGCGACGCGAACTGACAACAACGCCGCTGCAGGCTCTGGTACTCATGAACGATCCGCAGTACGTTGAGGCAGCTCGTGCGCTGGCAGAACTGCTGCTCATCAGACATCCCGCAGACACCGACGGTCGCTGGGTGGAAGCCTTCCGGCGTCTGGTCAGTCGACCTCCCGACGACGCCGAAGCAAAGGTCATCGCCCGACTTCACAAGGAACAGCTTGACTATTTCCGTCAGCATCCCGAAGACGCCGGGACGTTCCTGCATGTCGGTGAACGTCCGCCGAACGACGCCCTGCCGGTCGACGATCTGGCTGCCACCACCGTTGTCGTGGAGGCTCTGTTCAGCTACGACGAGAGCATGATGAAAAGGTGAGACCATGATTTCTGCAGACTCTGGTGTAAACATCGACAGGCGGCACTGGCTGTTTCGCGTGGGGATGGGCTTCGGTGGCATCGCCGCGGCTGATCTGTGGGCGAGGGAAAACCACGTCGCGCTGGCCGATGCACAGCAGGCCTCTGACGAGGGAATTCCGTCGAACGGCATTCTCAACCCGACACATCACGCGCCGACGGCAAAGCGAGTCATCTATCTGTTTCAAAGCGGCGGCCCGTCTCAACTGGAAACATGGGACTACAAGCCGCTGCTGAACGAGCAGCAGGGACAGCCGTTGCCGGATTCGGTTCGGCAGGGGCAGCGCCTGACCGGTATGTCGGGAAACCAGGCCGTCCTGCCGCTTGCCGGCTCGATCTACAAATTCGATCAGCATGGCCAGTCAGGAACGTGGATCAGCGAAGTGCAGCCGCACATGGCGAAACACGTCGATGAAATCGCCGTGGTCAAATCGATGTACACCGAAGCCATCAACCACGATCCGGCCATCACCTTTCTGCAGACCGGCAATCAGGTCGCCGGTCGGCCCAGTATCGGAGCGTGGCTGAATTACGGGCTGGGCAGCGACAATCACAATCTGCCTTCGTTTGTCGTGCTGATCACGAAAGGCAAGGGAGGCCAGCCGCTGTATTCACGGTTGTGGGGTGCCGGTTTTCTGCCGGCCCGGTATCAGGGCGTTCAGTTTCGAGCGGGTCGTGAACCCGTGCTGTATCTGGACAATCCGCCCGGCATTTCGTCCGAAAGCCGCCGCAGTATGCTGGACCGCCTGCAGGAACTGCATGGTCTGCAACAGGAAGCCACGAACGACCCGGATCTGACGACGCGGATTGCTCAGTACGAAATGGCGTTTCGCATGCAGTCCAGCGTGCCGGAAGTCACCGACCTGTCGTCTGAACCGGATCACATCTTCGAGCTCTATGGTCCCGATGCGAAGACGCCCGGGTCGTTCGCCGCCAACTGCCTGCTGGCCCGGCGTCTGGCGGAAACAGGAGTCAAGTTCATTCAGTTGTATCACCAGGGCTGGGATCATCACGGTAACATTCCCAGCGGTATGAAGACGCAGTGTCAGGAAACTGACCAGCCGGCGGCGGCACTGCTGCAGGATCTGAAGCAGCGAGGCATGCTGCAGGACACGCTGGTGATCTGGGGCGGAGAATTTGGCCGGACGAACTATTCGCAGGGTAAACTGACTGCGACGAACTACGGCCGGGACCACCATCCGCGCTGCTTCAGCATGTGGATGGCTGGAGGCGGCGTAAGGCCGGGAGTCAGCTGCGGCGAGACCTGTCCATGGGGCTACAACGTCGTCAGCGACGGAGTTCACGTGCGAGACTTCCACGCCACGCTGCTGCATCTGCTGGGTATCAACCACGAACGCTTCACGGCGAAGTTTCAGGGGCTGGACGCTCGACTGACCGGTGTGGAACCGTCACGGGTCGTTCGCGAAATTCTGGCGTGACGACAACGCTTCGCGTATTGCGGCGCGACTCTGTGGGCTGTCATTCGTCATTCGTCATTCGATGGAAGCCGATGTGCGACCAGGGCTCGGGAGAACCAGGCTGCCGCAAAGCCGGAGAGTGTGGTTCCTTTTGAGCCGGGAGGGCGAGGCTCCCGCCGAGCCGCGCAAAGCCGGGAGGGCGAGGCTCCCGCCGAGCCGTGTGTGCCAATAAGCCCCCCCGAAACCGCAGCAGCACTGCCGCTTCCCCCGCCCGTGTGATCCATCAGGATCTGCGGCACGGCGTGAGCCCAATGGCACTCACTTTGCGAGCTGCTGCCGAAATCAGCCGCCGAGCGTCAGCTCGTGGTTCCAGTGCTTGCCGCGAAAGCCGGGTGCTAACGCATTCCCGCTGATTGACAAATGGGCCACGAATTCGCGAACGAGTCCCTAACTTCTGCGGCGAGTTGGATCGCTCGACAGCGGATCCCAGATGATTTCGCATTCCGGCAGCGCCGGTCGAATCTTCTGGAACCCGTCTTCGGTCACCAGCGTGTGATACAGGTTCAGCAGCTTCAGCGCGCCGAACTTTGCGAGCACTTCCGCGCTGGAATCTCCCACGTTGGCACTGTCCAGACTGAGCCGCTGAAGTTCCGTCAGGTGGCTCAGTAACTTCAGCCCGCTGTCGCTGACGTCGGTGTAGTCGAGATTCAGATCCGTGAGATTTCGAAATTCGCCGACGACATTCATACTGTCGTCCGTCACGCGCGTGCGAATCAGTCCCAGTTGTGTCAGCCCGGTCAGCGGCGACAGTTGCTGTAGTCCGTCATCCGTAATGCGAGTGTAGCTGAGCAGCAGTTCCTTCAGGCCCGTGATCGATGCCAGCGACTGCATCCCGTCGTCGCCGACGTCCGTGCCCGCGAGATCCAGGCGCTGAAGCTGCGGCAGAGTCGTCAGCCGCTTCAGGCCGTCGTTGGTGATATCGGTGAACGCCAGGGACAACGTCTGCAGCGAAGTCAGTTCCGAAAGATACCCGAGTCCGTTGTCGGTCACCGGCGATCCGGCCAGATTGACTTCTGTCGGCCGCAGCGTGTTCAGATGCCTCAGGCCGGAACCATCCACGTGCGTGTGCGTCAGTGTCAGCCGCTGCAGATTCGTCAGGCCGGCAAGCTGAGCAAGGCCTTCGTCCGAGACCATCGTTCCGCTCAGGTCAAGCGCCGTCAGAGTTGCCAGGTTGCTGAGCTGCTGAATTCCCAGGTCACTGATTTCTGTGAACTGCAGGTCCAGCTCCTGCAGGTGATTCAGCATGCTCAGGTTGGCCAGCAGTTCGTCGGTGACGCTCGTGTTTGCCAGCGACATGTGTTGCAACTGGCCGTCTTCGACCATCGCTTGTCCGCCGATCGCGGTGACCCATTCGGCCACTGCCGAGTCGCCCTGGCCGGCAACCATGCGATCTGCACCGGCCGGGATCGACGGTCTGACGTCCAGGTCCACGAAGACCACTTCGCACTCCGGCCGCGCGGCTGCCAGAGATTCCACGCCGCCCCGCGAGGCTCGCGTGTAGCGCAGGTCGACTGTGCGCAGGTGAGCAAGATTCGTCAGCGCATCGACACCAACGTTGCTGATGCTGGTGCCGTACAGATCCAGTTCCTGAAGCTGCGGCATGCTCAGCAGATGCTGCACACCTTCGTCTGTCAGACCGGTGCCCTGCAGACTCAGCTTGCGAAGCTTCTTCATGTGCTTCAGCGCGGCAACACCGTCATCGCCGATCTTTGTGCCGCCCAGATCCAGGTGTTCGACATCGTGCAGATTCTTCAGCCACGTCAGTCCGTTGTCAGAAATCAGCGCGTCGCGAAGCAACAGACGACGCAGCCTGGTAAGCCCCTGCATCTGCTGCAGGCCTTCGTCGTCAACCGGGCAATAAACCAGATCGAGCGATTCCAGGCGGGTGAACGGAGCCAGTTCATGGCCTTTCACATCGGTGTTTTCAAGACTCAGCAGTTTCAGACTGGAACCCAGCGGCGCAATGGCTTCAATGCCTCGGTCGTCAAACTTGATGCCAACCAGGTAGGTGTAGCTGAATGTCAGTTGTTCGAGTGTCTGCAGTCCGGCCAGCAGACCGAGATCCTTGCTGTAGTTGATGTCAGCACCGGAACTGGGGTTCCACATCGGGCCGGGCAGGTTCAGCACCTTCAGGTTCGGCAGGCCGTCCAGCCACTTCAGGTCCGGCGGCAGAATGTTGGCTCCGACAAGGTCAACAAGTTCCAGTTGAAAGTTGACCGCGGGCAACTGACTGACATCGCGAACACGCTCGGCCTGTCCTTCCAGCCGCACCGTACCGCCGGACAGCAGCACCCATTCGGCAACCTGACGGTCGCGGTCAGAAGCGCGCACCTGTGGAGCGATGCTGCACGCGATCACCACGCAGCAAAGGAATGTTCGAATCGTCGGCCAGGGATTGATGAAAGTTGACAACGCAGTTCTCCGCGGCACAGCCTGGTTTCAAATGTCCGGTTCCGTGCCGGTCATTCTAACAAAGGCCGTGGCCGTGAGACTATTCAGCAATCGGGTTGCTGAGACTTTGCCGAACCTTCCAGTCCGGTGCACTACGGATCTGCACAATGCCGTCGTCGCGTGCCGCGAATCGGCATCCCGGGAACTGGGGCGTTTGTTCACGTGTGTTTCAGCCCCGGCGGGCGGACATGCCGTGAGCCGGTGGCGTCAGCCAGCGGCACTCACTTTGTGAGCGGCACGGCGCTAGCCGCCGGTTCTTTCGTGGGCAGGCCACCGGCGGCTAACGCCTTGCCGCTCGCGAGATCCTGAAGTGACTACAATGAATCGAGCGCCGCCGAGTAGTCGAAACCGTGGAAGAAATCCCGCAATTGCTCGAACGCCGAGCGCATCGCGGGAATTCCTTCGTCCTGAAATGCCGCGATGTCGTTTTCTCCCAGAATGAGGATGAACGAATCAAGAATTGCTCCCGGCTGAGGATTCACCCGAAATCCCTTCGAAGCGTCGCACACCGTCGCGTTCCCTACGGATGGGAAAACGAGGTCGAATCCCGTAACATTGCCGAGGTCATTCAGCCCCTTTCTTGCTCGTGATAAACTGCGTCAATGCTTCTGGAACAAGCACATAGATGGCTCGGATGGCCAACGCCGGAGCGAATCTTTGATCCGCAAGGTGCAGGTGCGAGGGCGACTTGGGAGTTCGCCAAACGCAAGATCAATGATTCGCTCAAGCAGACGTTTCCGCAGCTAAAAGTTGAGACGGGCATTCTCGTTCTCAATTCGGATTCAGCCGATACAACAGCCCCGCTTGCGGTGGTTTGTCAGTTTGCGAACGGTGCAAGCGACAAAGTGCTGAACGAAGCTCATCGTCTCGCTTGGAGCTTCTCTCGGACCTCGTTGCTCGTCACGTTGGAGCCGCACCGAATCATTGCCTGGACGTGTTATTGCGATCCGAATCAGCCGGAAGCATTGCGAAGAGTTTGCGAATTGCCCACGCCGCCGGGCTTCAAGCCATCGGGCTCGCCGGAGCAGCGCAATGTTCGCGACCTGTTGCATTGGGTCAGCCTCATCACTGGCCACATTCAACGCCAGCGTCCCAACTACTTTCCCGTTGACGGACGAGCCGATGCGTTGCTGCTGAAGAACCTGCGGCACGTTCGTGGTGAACTCATCGCGAAGGGGCTGCCGACGAATTTCTGCCACGACTTGCTGGCGCGAATCATCTTCACGCAGTACCTCTTTCACCGTCGGGATGGCGACGGCAAAGCGTTCTTCAGTCCGAGCCTTCTGGATCGCCTCAAGAAGGACGGAATACTGCAACCAACTCACTACGATCTGGGATCGATCCTTCAGAATCATGATGCAACGTATGCTTTGTTTCGTTGGCTTGATGATCGCTTCAACGGCGACCTCTTTCCCGGCAAGGAAGACTCATCCGCTGCGGATCGCGACGCTGCCTGGCAAGCGGAAAGTGATGCTGTCCGCCCCGATCATCTGCAACTTCTCGCGGACCTGGTGTCCGGTACCATCGACACGACGGACCGACAACTCCGGCTCTGGCCACAATACTCGTTCGACACGATCCCGCTGGAGTTCATCAGCAGCGTCTACGAAGAATTTCTCAACGAAAAGAAGTACGAGACCAAAGCCTTCTACACACCGTCGCATCTCGTGGACTACGTGCTCGACGCGGTCCTGCCGTGGGACGGCGACGAGTGGGACTTGCGAATCTTGGACCCGTCGTGCGGCTCCGGCATCTTTCTCGTGAAGGCGTTTCAGCGGTTGATTTACCGCTGGCGTCGAGCCAACGGCCGCGAACCGCTCGTCAGCGATCTGAAACCAATCCTGGCCAGGAATCTCACCGGCGTGGACATCAACCCGGAAGCGGTGCGGGTTGCGTGCTTCAGTCTTTACCTCGCGATGGCCGATGCCATCGAGCCGAAGCATTACGTCACACGCGAAAAAGTGTTTCCACCGCTACGTGGCAAGCGGCTGATCGCGAACGATTTCTTCGACGAGTCGAATTCGGGATTTCAAACGCACGAAGACAACGGGACGTTCGACCTAGTCATTGGCAATGCGCCGTGGGGCGATAAGTCAATCAAGAAGACGTCGGACATCGCTGCCACTTTTTCGCCGAACCCTCGCAAAAAGAAAGATGCACCGCCGACGAACGCCGAAGCATGGGCCAAGGCACATCATTGGTCGGTCGCCAATAACGACATCGGCCCGCTGTTCTTGGCCAAGGGACTGGAACTCGTTCGTGACGATGGCAAGGTCGCGATGGTGCAACCTGCCGGACCGTGGCTATATCACCGTGCCGAACCTGCGATGCAGTTGCGGAAACGCCTCTTTGAGACCTGCACAGTTGATGAAGTCACGAACCTCTCGGCGATTCGACGCGAACTGTTCACCGACGCGA
>CAZHET010000260.1:0-9243 GCA_964531585.1 uncultured Planctomycetaceae bacterium
GTGATGATAAAGGCAACGCCTGAAACACTTTACATCCACGACAGTGCCATTCGGGACTGACCCTTTTATTTCGCTCATTGCTAAACGAATTTTCAGCATCGACCGCATTCAATCAGAACTGGCGGATCAGGATGACGAATTGAAGTCGTGGGCCGATGCTGCTCCGGACACGCTGTTCAAGAAATCAGTCGGCCAGAACGTGATCGATACGTTTCAGCAGATGCTGATCTGGGTGTATGCTCAGGACCAGTTCACTGACGCGGCCAAAGCCGAATTTGCGTCGGTCGCTGATGGCTGGGTCATTGCCTACGCTGCGGTCAATCGACAGGTCGTGGTCACTCACGAAGAATTCGCGCCTGAAGCCAAACGCAAAGTGCCAATGCCGAACGTCTGCCTTGAGTTCGGTGTCGAATACGCGAACACGTTCGAAATGCTCCGCGACCTCAACGTCAGCTTTGTGCGGTCAACCAAACATCGGCGCAGAAAGTAGAAGGCGATCAACATTGGAACGCCAGCCTCCTTCCTCCAAAGACACTGCGTGACCGGGTTCACACACGAATTTGTCTCCCATGGTGACTTGGCTGCGTCAGCTCAGGCAATTTCGGCCGCGGCGCTGCCTGGATGACCCGCGGAGTCTCTGCGGGGGCACCCCGCGTGTTCCGGGATGAAGCTGCCGACATGCGGTCGCGACGGCTTACGCCACCGGCTCCGGCAGTTGCACCAGCGTTCGTGTTGGCCGGGCGAGTTCCGGCAGCGGGACGTGGCCGGGACGATACAGCACGTTGTACGCGGAAAACGGAATCAGGTGCCCGGATGGCAGCACGTGATGCACGCACGACTTCATCAACTGGCGAATGTCGAAGTTGTACGCGTCCATGAACGATGTCGTTGTGATGCGAAACATGTCTTCCGGATCCAGCGTTTCCGTCATCGCTCGCTGAAGAAAGTCACCTGCCAGGTTCAGTTCTGATTCGGTAATCTCAGTTCCGCTGGCTGAACGAGCTGCCACCGTAACCTGCGTGACGGCATTGGCCGGCCCGCATCCACCGTTGCAGCAGCATTGCCGCGACAGGTATTCGGCGATCAGCTCCTTCGCTCGTGGCCGATTGAACGTGATGCGGCCGGACAGCAGATCCAGGTGATTTTCGAAGTCGACAAACCGAGCCAGCGGCAGGATCCGGTCACCGCTGCGATACGCGTAGGCCAGGGTGTGGCCGTTTGGATGAGCGCACGGCAGCGGTGAAAAATCTGTTTCCCGCCACACGCCGTTCGTTTCTGCGGCGACGCCTTTGATGACGTCAGGAAACGTAACTCGTTGTTCCAGCACTTCCGGCAGCACGTATCGGCCGGAATACGTTGCGGGCTGAAAACTGACTCCCGTGATCCATCGCCGGGAGGTTCCGAATTCCACCAGCCGTCCGGTCTGATTGTCGTTCACACCCGGCTGCAGCGTGCAGACCAGAGTAGTTCGCAGGCCTGCCTGTCCGAGAATCTCGATAGCCCTGTGCTTGATGTCCACGAGAGACTCACCGCGCAGAATCCGGCTGCCGGCGTCATCGAAACCGTCGAACTGCAGATAGATTTCGCAGCGGTGACGCAGCGCCGCCAGTTGTTCAACGAAGCCCGGATCCTTCGCGATGCGAATGCCGTTTGTGTTGATCATTACGATGTCGATCGGCTGACCGCAGGCGTAGCGGAAGACGTCCAGGAACTGCGGATGAATTGTCGGTTCACCGCCGGACAACTGCAGAATCTCCGGCTGACCTTCGACTTCGACCAGCCGATCGATCGCCGTCTTGCATTCGTCAAACGTCAGATGAATTCCGCCGGGGCCGCTGACAGCGAAGCACATCGGACATTCCAGATTGCAGCTCGACGTGATCTCCAGCAGTCCGATACATGTGTGCTGTTCGTGTTCGGTACACAGGCCGCAGTCCCAGGGGCAGCCGAGCCGCGGTTCAACACCGAATGAAACCGGTACCTTCCCCGGCAGGCTGTAGTCGGTGCGATCGAACCATTTGACGTCGCTGCAGACAAAATCTTCACGAGCCCCGTGTTCGGGACAGCTCTTTCGAAAGTAGACGCGGGCGTTTCGCGAGACGATCTTTGCCGGGACAACGTCCAGACAGTCCGGACACAGACTTTGCGTGACACCAAGGAAGGTGTAGTCGCGGTATTTCATGTCTGAATGACTTCCGCAAGGTCGACGTGAAGAGCCGTCCGACGCACACTGCAGGCAATGTTCCGATCGCGATTCCGGCCACAAGTCCGAGACCGATCGCCGTGTCGCTCAAACCCGCGACTGAGAGGCTTTCCAGGAAAGTTCCGGAGCAATCGGTGAAGACCGTCAACGCCGGCGCGTAATCACCCTGAAAGGCCGCGCCACAGTCCACGGGCGATGTATACTCCGACCAGCAAAGCGGCGATCGAACCAAGAACGATCGCAACGTAGATGCCGAAATCGCTAATACTCAGCAGTGCGATCCCGCTGACAAAACACGTCACGAAAAATGTGACCACCGTTGAAACAAGAGTGAGCACGACGATAAACACGATGGCGACAACACCAGGGGTCTTGCCTTCACCAGCCACCGAATTCGGCTGTGTCGGCGCTTCGTACGGGTTGTCTGTCATTACGAATCCTTTCCGAACCAGGCTGACGATCGCAACGTGGGACGGCGGGCTGATCCCGGCAAACCGCGACAGCTCACGTGCCTGCAAGGGCGGTGCCGCGAAACCTATTCCACTCGCACGCCAAGCCGTTTTTCGATTTCTTCCAGCGGCACGCCCTTCGTCTCGGGGACCATCAGTTTCACCCAGATCAGTTGCAGCACCATCATGCCGCAGAAGAAAAAGAACACGTAGCCTGGCGGAAACGCGGTCACCATTCTGGGAAAGAACGTGGTCAGCAGCGCCGCGAAGATCCAGTGAGTGAAGCTGCCCAGCGACTGGCCGGCTGCTCGATCCCGGTTCGGAAAGATTTCCGCGATGAACACCCAGATCACCGCTCCCTGCCCGATCGCGTGAGCCCCCACGAACGCGAAGATGCAGATCAGGACCGTCAGGCCGCCGAGTCGCGACGCAGCGGACGCTTCTGTCAGCGCACGCTTTGCCCCTTCGCGAAGATCGGCGGGCGGCATATTTTCGGACATACTGACTTCAGTTCCCGCGTAGCCGTCGGCGGCCGTTGCCAAAGCCAGTTCCTGCTTCGCCGCCTGCAAGGTTGACGCAACCTGCTCCACAGAACTGCCGCCTGCCTGTTCAGCGGCGTCAATCGCAGCGTCCAGCTCGATCGCCTTTGCCGCGACGTTGAACGGGACCGCATACGTGACAAACGCCCAGCCGACGAGCCCCAGCGAAACGATGTAGCCGACCGACCCGATGTACAGCAGCGAACGGCGGCCCAGTTTGTCAATGAGATACAGTCCGGCGAACGTGAAGACCAGATTCGTCAGCCCGATGCCCACCGAATTCAGCAGTGCGGCCTGATCGCTCAACCCCGTCAGCCCGAAGATTCTCGGCGCGAAATACAGCACGGCGTTGATTCCGGACAGTTGATTGAAGAACGCCAGCAGAATGGCCAGCAGAATCGGAATCCGCAGCCGTGGTGTCCAGAACTGCCGCGGTCCGTCGGTCTGCTGCGAAGACGCCGCGATCTCATAGGCCTTCGATTCCAGTTCCGAATCGGACAGCGTGGGCATGACCTGCCGCAGGACTTGGATGGCTCCGTCACGATCGCCGCGGTTCGTGATCAGCCAGCGAGGGCTTTCCGGCAGAGCAAAGCACATCAGCGTGTAGATCAGCGCGGGAATCGCTTCGACTCCCAGCATCCACCGCCACGCGTTTTCACCGATGCCTCCCAGCAGCGCGTTCGACAGATAGGCGACCAGAATTCCAAACACGATGTTGAACTGGAACATCCCGGCCAGCCGGCCGCGACTTTCGGGCGGCGCAATTTCAGAAATGAACAGCGGCGACGCCACCGTCGAGATCCCGACACCCACGCCGCCAATAAAGCGAGCGACCATGAACGAATACACGTCCGTCGCCAGGCCGGACCAGACGGCCGACACAAAATACAAAGCTCCGATCGCCAGCAGCGTGAGCCTGCGGCCGAAGTGATCCGTCGGCCAGCCACCGATGAACGAACCGGCAACCGTCCCCCACAGCGCCATCCCCATCGCCAGCCCGTGCGTCGCAGGACTTAGCCCCCACAGAGCTTCGATCGGCTTGTCGGCACCGGAGATCACGACGGTGTCGAAGCCGAACAGAAAACTGGCGAGTGCCGACGTCAATGACCAGAAGATCAGACGGTTGTTCATGCGGGATGTCTCGCGCGGCGTGGTAGCAGGGGCTGAACGATCACGGGTCGGCGAGCGTACCGAGTCGCGTGATTGAACGCCAGCACCCCGCGGGTGCAGCGCAGAGGACAGCGCGGTCCGAGAATCGGCGATGTCGTACAGCGCACGTGCCGACAGCCTGCACGCCGTGGCAAGTTGCGGCTTTGCGAACCCCGCCGCGCAGCGTGGTCTGCATGTGTCGGCCCATACGCTGATGCTGGAAAATCCCACCGGCAATCCTGTGAGCCGCAGCGTCGTTTCGTAGCGATTGCGGTGGCGAGAAAACCCGCGGTCCGCCAGCTCCGTGTTCACCTGGTGATTCATTCCGCACGCCGGGTGGAGAAACTTCATCATCGCGGCGGCGCACAATGTGCTGGTGCGTCTGTTTTCAGCGGCGCGTCCTGGATTCGCGACCTAGGCTCTGACAGCAACGCCCTTCGCATCGTGTATTGCGTTGCCGTAAACAGCCTTTGCCGGGAACTGCGGACCGATGCCGGAACTTCAACTCACAGGAATCGTCAAACAGGCACCGTGCGGCTGCCGCCGACATGCCGAGCGTATTCCGTACCCCGTCGACGCGGAATTTCATGTGGGCCACCGCATTCTGACGGGCGTCGTGCGAGACATCTCTATCGATCGCAGCCGCCGCCCTGAACGCATCGGCATCGCAGTCCTGCACTACAACGAGCTGCCGACCGGACATCCTGTGCTGTGTCTGCTCAGTCAGGCCACGGAACGCCTTCCACAGCAGTTTGACGTCGTGTTCAGATGGACGCGGCGCTTTGGTGACAACGGCTATCTCAGCGGCGGCCTGCTCATCTGACCCGATCCGCTCACCGGACACTTTCGAAACCCGATCATGATTCCTGCGACACGAGACAACGAAAAACGCACCGGCCACGTGAGCGACACCATCGTCGAATTCCGCCAGCAGGTGCGGACCTTCTTCGATCGCGACTTCAGCCGGCTGGATGAGCTGATCCGGCAGTTGCAGCAGCCCGCCAGCCAGTCGCAGGGCTCCGCAATGAGTGCCGCTCAACAGCGGTCCCCGACGACGCCAGGACCGGGCAGCACCGCTGACACGCGAGAGACTGACACACAAGGCACATCGGCGCGAAGCACTGCCGCGAGTCGGCCGCCCGATTTATCGAAAAACGTGGCGGGAACGGAGTCCCGTCGCACGGGTTCGCCGCTGGCTCCGCAGGCGGACCGGCTGGCCGAGCTGGCGAACAGAATCACCGATCGAATTCGGTCAGCCGGTTCGAACTCACAAAATTCATGATCCCGCCGTCAACGACCACTGCGACCATCACGAAGTCGACCGTCATGACCACAACCATCGTGAACACAACGACCACGAACGCCGCAGCCGCCGGTCCGCACGCGCGCACACACTGCATCTTTCGTCACGGAAGTCGGTGGCTGGCGCTGCCGGCGGCCAGCGTGAGGGAAGCTCTGCCGAGTCCATCGCTGGTGAATGTTCCCTCGACAAGCGATCGCTTTGCGGGACTGTGTCATCTGCGAAGTGAATTCCTGCCGGTGCTGAATCTGAGCAACGTTCCGCACGACGACGTGGGACGCGCGGAACGCATCATGCTGGTGGTCAACGATTCGGACAGTTGCTGGGCGGTGCTGGCGGATGAGGTTTTGACACTGGCAGCACTGGAGTTCTCGGACGCTCCGGAACCGGGCAGCGATGCTGTGTCATCGGCTGTCATCGGCTGGGCGACGCACAACGGTCACGTCGTGCAGATTCTTGATCCGGCCAGTCTGCGGGATATGGCGGAACGCGAACTGGCGGAACGCGCCGCCGGCCGTGCCACGTCGAACACTGTCTGGAGTGCGTGAAACCATGAACTACCGCATTGCTTTGTTCATCAGTCACGCCGTCGCGGGTATCACGGGAGCTGCCGCCGCGTGCGTTTCCGGGCACGAAACACCGGCCGGCATTGCAACGCTCGTTGTCGTCTGCGGAGTCGGCATTGCGACTTCCGCCGGAACCGTCGTGCTGCTGTTCGTCCGCGGACTGCAGCGTATGGAAGCAGCGCTGCTCGCCGTGGCGGATGTCCCCGAAACACGCGGCCTGGCAGACATGGACTACGTCGCGCTGCGTGTGCGTACGGCATTCGGAACTCAGCGAACCGTTGTTCACGAAGTGCATGAACTGCTGGCGCGGCTTAACCCGGATGTTTCCGGCGACGACCAGCTGGCGGCAACCAGACGCAGTGACGCGCTGCGAACGGCTCTCAGCCGGCTGGTTCGATCTGCGGCCAAGGATGTGGGCCGCATTCTGACGTTCGGTGACGACATCGTGCAGTCCGCCAACGATACGCACTGGGGCGCGCAGGAACAGGCGCGCACCGTCGCCCGGACCGTCGAGTCGGTTGAACAGCTTTCCGGCAACATTGACCGCGTGGCCAGCAACGCCGAAGCGGCCAGCAACGCCGCGACGGAAGTGTCAGACGCCGCCGCGCGGGGACTGGAACTGGTGCGCGAACTCATTCGCGGCATGGACCGCATTCGCGCGAATGTCGAAGTCGGCACACGCAAAGTGCTGTCGCTCGGCGACCGCTCGCGCGAAATCGGGTCAATCGTCGAAACGATGACAGCGATTTCGTCGCGAGCCGACATTCTGGCCCTGAATGCATCGATCGAAGCCGTACGAGCCGGGCAGGAAGGCCGCGGGTTTGCCGTCGTCGCAGAAGAAGTCCGCAAGCTGGCCGAACGCACGGCCAGCGCATCCCGCGAGATCACCGGCCTGGTCGAGTCCATTCAGCTCGAAACTCAGGACACCATTTCGACGATGGCCGATGAGCGGTCGCAGGTGCAGCAGGAGGTTCTTCGCGTCAACGAAGCGGGCGTTACTCTGGAACACATCAGCCGCACGTCCACCGATTCGGCCGATCGCGCGCGGGAGATCTCTCAGGCCACCACCGAACAGCTTTGCGGCACTCAAAACATCGTGCAGGCGATGCAGCAGATGGCCGAATTCGCTGCCCGAATTCAGGAACTTTCCAAAGGCATCCGCTACACGACGACAGATCTGGTGACGTCGGCACAGGATCTGGAAGAGCGGCTGTCACCCCTGTTTCATTTTGATCAGCCCGATGAGTCGTCGGCAGCCAGCCGGCCCGTCATCACGCGCATGGCAGGCCGCGATCCGTCACTCGATGCAGAAGCCACTGCTGACGGACGTGCGGGAGCCGACGAACTGGTGACCGCGGTGACACAAGGGGAGTTCCGCCGATGAACGTCTCCGACGCAACCTTCACAACGCTGCGGGCTGAACTGATTCCGCTGGCAGAACGCGCAGCCGAAGCCGGCGATGACGCGGTGGCTGACGTTGCGGCGCTGCTGATCGATTTGCTGCAACTGGCTGACACGTTCGCGCGGGATGCCGACGCAGCGTCTCGCGCACACGACATCTTCGCGTTCTGCGATGGCACCGGTCTTCCGAAGATTATGGCCACCGCAGATCTGGACGACGAAGTACTGAGGAGTATTCGCGCCACTGCGATCGAACGCTGGGGAGACTGCCTGGAACTTCTCGCGCCCGACGAACGGTTTCGCATCACCAGGTCGTCCTGCCTGTCCGAGTCTGACGACGACGGCTGGAGCGAACTGTTTTCATCGAACACCGACTTGTCGCCGGACGACGAAGTTGCGGTCAGTGATCTCGACATCACATCGATCCTCGCGTCGCTGGGAAACCTGGACAGCGAAGTCGCAACCCCACAGGTTCGGGAGGGCGACGCTCCTGCTAAGCCGCAGCCTCGGACGACGAGCGTGCCACACGCGGCTCGGCAGGAGCCTCGCCCTCCCGAAGCGCATGCAGCGGACCTTCTTCCGGCAGCGCCGGGTGCCGCCGAGACCATAGACGATCCGGAACTGCTGGCCGCGTTCATCGATGACGCTCAGCAATGTCTGGAACGCATGGAAGCGACGTTGCTGAATCTGGAATCCGGCCAGCAACCGGTCGAGGCAGCTCGCGAATTCTGCCGCGAACTGCACACGTTAAAAGGTGCTTCCGGCACCGTCGGACTCAGTCAGCTTGCGGCGTGGCTGCATTCGCTTGAAGATCGCGTCGAAGCGATGGCTGCGTCCGGTCAGCCACTGGACGTGGACGTGCTGTTGGGCGGCGTCGACGCCGTGCGTGACCAACTGACAGCGCTGACGGGCAAATGTCCCACACAATCCGCGCCGTCTGCCGTCAGCGCGCAGTCGGTCGCGCCGCCCGTCATGGGCGCGCAGCCGGTCGCGGCGGCGGTGGCGGTTCCGGAACCTGCACTGCCGGTCGCCGCCGAAGCGCGGGAATCTGCTCCCCTGCAGCGCGTCAGCGGCGCGGCGGCGCAGACGAACGCCCCGCCCGAGCACTTCATTCGTCTGGAAGCATCGCGGCTCGATCAACTCATGGATCTGCTGGCCGAACTGGTCATGCTCCGCAACCGCCGCGACACCTACGTGACGACGCTGCACGACCTGGAACACGAACTCAACCGCTGCGCCGACCGGCTGCGAATTCTGAACGCCAGTGCGGAAGTGGCCGACGTGCAACGTCCCGCTCAGGCGGAAAGACAGCGGCCGACCGACGCGTCTCCGCTTGCGCCTGGTGATTCGGGCGGCGCAGCCATCAGCAATTTGTGGCTGTCGCGTTCTCTGTCGGAACTGGCCAACGACGTGAGGGAACTCGGCCGCGGTGTGCAGGAAGTCAGCGAACCGCTGCATCAGGACAATTCCGCCGTCAAACACCTGATCGGCCGCTTCCGGCAGCAACTGATGGATCTGCGGCGGCTGCCTGTCACCGGCCTGTTTCAGAAACTGCAGCGCACCGTTCGCGATGCCGCGAAGGCCGAAGGCCGGCAGGTCGAGCTGATTGTTGCCGGTCAGGGAACTCGCGTTGACC
>CAZHET010000261.1:0-303 GCA_964531585.1 uncultured Planctomycetaceae bacterium
CCGTCCGAGCGAAAGCTACAACGGTCACGCTTTGGCTGACGGCGTTGCCTCTGCCGAAACCGGAAGCCGCAGCGAACGCCAGCGAGACGCAGTAAATTCATCCGGCCGATCGCGACAGATGCGGGCTACAGACATGCTACCCGAACACGCACGGGCTACCCGAACACACAGGCGACTGCCCGAACACACAGGCGACTGCCTTGTCAACTTCCGGTGTTGGAGTTCGTCATTCCCGCGCAGGCGGGAATCCAGACTTTGACGCACTGGATTCCCGCCTGCGCGGGAATGACGAGGGAGGGAGAA
>CAZHET010000261.1:313-9201 GCA_964531585.1 uncultured Planctomycetaceae bacterium
TGCGTCATTCCCGCGCAGGCGGGAATCCAGTGATGACTCTGGGTTCCCGCCTGCGCGGGAATGACGATTTTGTGTTTCGGTTCCGCACTGGATTCCCGCCTGCGCGGGAATGACGAGGGAGGGAGAAGAAGAAGGACGTAGATTCCCGCCCCCGCCTTCGCGAGGCCAGGACTCTGCGCGGGAATGACGGTCAACCCCAAATTCACGGTCTGACGAGGAATTTGAGGTCTGACGAAGCACTACCCGATGTTGGTTTCCAGAAACCGCGCGAGCGTATGAAAGTCGCTGCCGGGCGGAATGAAGCGAACCACCGTCACCAGCGTTGCCGGGTCAACAAGATTCTCGAACGGCACATAGTGCAGATCCAGTTGGCCGGAAACGGAAACCATCACTCCGTTGTGCTCTTCTTCACACAAAGCCCGGTACGCTCCCACACCAAGCTGGCTTCCCAGCATGACGTCAAACGCGTGCGGCCTGGCACAGCGCGATTCGTAGCCAAGCTGCAGCCCGGTGACTTTGCGGTCAATTCCGGTTCGCTTTTTGAACTCGGCTTTCACTCGTTTGGCAAACATCTTTCCCAGATCGACGTGTGCGACCGAAATGTGCCCGTGATCGTCTCGTGGCACATCCTTTAATGCTTCATCCGAAAGGTACTCGGCCAGTCCTTCAGCCAGTACGATCACGCCGTACTCCTTTCCCTGCTTATCGTGCCGGTACTGCATGACTCGGACGATTTTGTCGACGACTTTGTCGATGTCCATGACCTTGCGTTCCGGTGACGATTCCGGCGCGGTGAATCGTTCGTCGATGTCCTCGACGCTGATCACCATACTGGCTTCACCGGCGATCGCGGCACCGTAGGCCAGCCAGCCGGCGCTGCGTCCCATGCTTTCCACGATGTAGTAGGCTCGCGACGCGTCGGCGTCCGCGTGCAGGTTGCGGATTTCCGTTCCCAGAGTCTCCACGGCCGTGAAGTAGCCAAACGTGAAATCGATGCCCATGTAGTCGTTGTCAATCGTCTTGGGCACATGCACGACCGGAATCTGCTTGCTGCCGGCTGGCAGACGGTCCTGGAACATCTTGAACTTGTTGGCGGTCTTGAGCGTGTCATCGCCGCCAATGGACACCAGCGCGTCGACACCCAGCGAACACAGTCCGTCGTAGACTCGCTTCAGAGGTGCGGACTTTTCCGGGTCCTCCAGGTCAGCGGGACTGGTCACGTACTTGCCAGGATTTGCTCGCGCAGTACCGATGATGATTCCCTGCTTGCTGCGAGTTCGGCGCAACATGATCTCGTGCAGATTCAGATAGTCGTGCCCTTCCCGCAGCGGCTTATCGGGCGAGTAGTCAATCAGCGCCGAATAGCCGAACTTAATGCCGACCACTTCAATGTCATTGTTCAGACAGGAAATGGCACAGGTGGAAATTACCGCGTTGGCAGCCGGAGCCGGGCCACCGGCAAACAGCAATGCGATTTTCTGGATCTTGTGAGTCATGGATCTGAGTACCAGTAGAGGAAACCAGGCAGAACAGGACAGCAGGCAGAACGAGACCGCCTGACCAGGCCGTCACACACAAAGCCATTGCATTCGATTACAGGACAACGAGTGTCACGACAGTCTGACGAGTTTCGCAGGTGAGCGGCGGAGGAGAATTCTTCCTGTGGTAAGACGGACATTCCTGTCCGTCGTCTGCGGGGAAAACTGGTGGGGGGAAGCGGGGGCAGATCCCGTTGTGCGAAGCAGCTTTCAGGTCGTTCCGGCACCGGGACCTGACCCCATCTTCCCCCGCGTGTGGTATGAACCACCGTGAAACTCACCAGGTGCGTTCCACGAACGTCGTATCGACCGTCCCGTCGACGAATGCCGAGTGGTTGAACATTTTCTTCGCCAATGGCAGAGTCGTGTGGACTCCTTCCACCACGAATTCCCTCAGACAGCGCTTCATGCAGGAAATGGCTTCGTCGCGAGTCGGCTTGTGGACGATGAGCTTGCCGATCATCGAATCGTAATATGGGCTGATGGTGTAGTTTTCATAGACGTGCGAATCAAACCGAACTCCTGCGCCGCCGGGAAGTCTCAGTTTTGATATTCGTCCGGGGCTGCCGCGGAAGTCATTTTCCGGATCTTCTGCGTTGATTCGCAGTTCAATCGCGCTGCCGTTGCACGGAATCTCCTGCTGTGTAAACGGCAGCTTTTCACCGGCGGCAATCAGGATCTGCTGTTTGATCAGATCGATCCCCGTCACCATTTCCGTCACAGGGTGTTCAACCTGAATGCGGGCGTTGACCTCGATAAAGTAGAAGTTGTGTTCCTTGTCGACGATGAATTCCACCGTGCCGGCGTTGTGGTAACCGGCCTGGTGAACCAGCCTCACGGCTGATTCGCAGATCCTTGTCCGGACTTCATCCGGCAGGTTGGGAGCCGGACTTTCTTCGATCAGTTTCTGATGCTTGCGCTGCATTGAACAGTCACGTTCCCACAGGTGGACCGCGTTACCGTGCGTGTCTGCCAGAATCTGAACTTCAACATGCCGCGGGCGTTCGACGTATTTTTCCAGATACACTCCGGCGTTGCTGAAGGCCTTCTCTGCTTCGGCTGATGCAGCCTGCAGACCGGCGCGTAAGGACACTTCGTTGCCGGCGACTCGCATGCCTTTACCACCGCCGCCGGCAGTTGCCTTGATGAGCACCGGATAGCCGATTTCGCCCGCAATTCGGACGGCTTCGCCGACGTCTGAGATCAGGTCATCGCTGCCGGGAACGCAGGGAACTCCGGCGGCCATCGCAATTTTCCGGGCGCTGACTTTGTCGCCCAGCATCGACATCGCCTCGTGCGATGGCCCGATAAATTCGATGTTGCACTTACGGCAGACTTCGGCGAAGTGTGCGTTCTCCGACAGAAAGCCGTAGCCGGGGTGAATCGCCTGAACGTTGCCGACTTCCGCCGCGCTGATGATGCGGTTGACGACGAGATAACTTTGCGACGCCGGAGCCGGTCCGATGCACCAGGCTTCGTCGGCGAGATCCAGATAATGCGAGCCCCGGTCTGCTTCACTGAACACAGCGACGGTTTCGATGCCCAGTTCCCGGCATGCCCGGATAATTCGCAGGGCGATTTCACCGCGGTTGGCAATCAGAATGCGCTGAAACATGGACGAATATTCCGTCGGGAAGAAACCCGGCTTTAACGAATTCGTGGAACGGCCAGTGGTCTAACAGGAGCGGCACGCGCAGCACCTGCAATGGGGCCAGCGTCGTACGACGGTGTGTTCGGATCGCGCGTCGAAAACGTCTGCCGCTGTCGTGTCACCTACGCCGGCTCCAGTCGAAACAGCGGCTGTCCGAATTCCACCGCGTCGCCGTTTTCGACAAGAATCTCAGCGATGCGGCCGGACTTTTCGGCGGGAATCTGGTTGAGCACCTTCATCGCCTCGATGATGCAAACGATCGTCTGCGGCTCAACCACCGACCCCACTTTGACAAACACGTCGTCGTCCGGGCTGGGTGATGAATAAAACGTACCGACCGTCGGCGAATCGATGGTGACTCCTTTCGCGGCAGTCGGTGTTGTGCTCGCCTGAGCAAACGATGCTTCTGCGGTCGGCACCGCCGTTGGTGTTGGAAATGCCGGAGCGCCGAATGTCACTTCCGGCGCGACAGCAACGCGTTTCGGCCCGCGGCGAACTTTCCAGGATTCACCGTCTTTCGTCAGGTTCGCTTCGGTGACGCCGTATTTTTCCATCAGTTGAAGCAGACGGCGAAACTTCTGAAGATTGAAGCCGGTCTTGTCGTCTGGTTCCGGAGCCTTGGGCATGTGATTTTCTCGTCGAACAGGTGCGTCAGACAAACGGACGGGCCTGAGTGCGGGCCGGGCAAAATGGCCGCACAGCTTCGTGGAACTGCCGGATTTATGCAAGGAATTCCATCACCACCTGTTCGAATTCCCGCGGAACAGACGTCAGCACCTCGCAGCCGTCCCTGGTCACCAGAACATCGTCTTCGATTCTCACGCCGAATTTTCCGCGCAGGTAGATGCCCGGTTCAACGGTGACCACCATCCCCGGCTGCAGCGATTCTTCCGAAAGCGGGCTCAGCCGGACAGATTCGTGAATCTCCAGCCCGAAGCCGTGTCCCAGGCCGTGTCCGAAGTGTCGGCGAAATCCCGCGTCCGCAATCATCCCGCGAGCAATCGCGTCGACATCCTTACACAACGCTCCGGGGCGAATTGCCGCGATCGCTGCCTGCTGAGCTGCCAGAACGGCCTCGTAGACCGACTTCATCTGCTTCGTCGGTTTGCCGGTGACGAATGTCCGTGTCAGATCGCTGCGGTATCCGGATTGTGTTTCTGCACCCCAGTCGATCAGCAGGATTGGGGACTCCGCGACTCGCAGATTTCCCGCGTGAGCGTGCGGCAGCGCTCCGGTGCGTCCGACTCCGACGATAGGCTCGAATGCAGGCCCGTTTGCTCCGAAGTTCCGCATCGCCGCTTCCAGCAGATAGCGAATTTCGCGTTCCGTCTGATCATGGCGAAGGCTGCTGCACACCACACTGATACCTCGTTCCGCGATGGCGACAGCGTCACGGATCTGCTCGATCTCCCAGCCGTCTTTGATTTCGCGAAGACGTTCAGTCAGACCGCGCGTGACGACGAACTCTGTTCGCTCCGCTGCGGAGACCAGCGCTTCATGCTGGCCGACGGTCATGGCATCGGCCTCAATCCCCACGCGAGCGGCTTTTGCCTGCTGCAGCAGTTTCGCCACCGAATCGGTCATCTTCGTCGTGGCGTCGCGGATTTCGACTGCAACGCCGGGGCATTCGTCGGCAAGCTGGGTCTCGTAGCGCGTATCACTGATCAGCGTTGTGAGTCCGCGGCTGATGTACAGCCACGTGGAATCGCCGGTGAAGCCGGTCAGGTAGCGAACGTTGGCCACGCCGCTGACCAGCAGGCCGTCAACACCAGCGTCTTTGAGGCTGCGAATGAGTTTGCTGCGTCGCGAAACAAAGTTGGGACCGCTCATCGCCTGCATGTGCTTTCAGATGGGTGGATCGTTTGTGCCCGCGGAACATAGACTCAGGCCGCGTCCGACACCAGCAATCGAAAATGCTGGCCCGCGTCTCTGACGACATCGCTGGACAACAGGTTCAGTCCGTTCCGAGGAATCAACCATGCACAGACCAGCGTTCGTGCTGTTCATCATCCTGCTCAATGCTGCCGATCTGAGTGCTCAGACATGGCCGATGCATACCATTGACGACTCTTCGCGAGGCGCTGACGGCGTACGTCTTGCAGACGTCGATCAGGACGGCAGAACTGACATTGCCACCGCGTGGGAAGAAGGCGGACAAATCCGCGTTTGCTTCCGGCCGGATTCTGCTGTCATCAAACACCCGTGGCCATCGATTGCCGTTGGCAACGTGAAACCGCCGGTGTCAAGTTCGACAGAATCGAACTTCTTGATCTCGACAACGATGGCGACCTCGATGTGCTGACCTGCGAAGAGCGCGACAATCTGGGCGTGATCTGGTACGAGAATCCCCGGCTTTGACGGATCTGCCGGCGTTGCTGCTTCGGCACGCTTGCCGGAAGGCAGAGCCTTCAAGGCAGAGCGTTCCAGGGCAGAGCCCTGGAACGAGGGGACGGCAGTGCGTTCCAGGGCAGAGCCCCGGAACGCGAGAAGGCGGTCTGTCTCGCGGTGACAGCGAGGCTCCGAGCGTCAACCGAACGCGTCGATCACAATCACGCCCGGCCCGGGAAACTCATTCATTCGCGGCAGCAGTTCGGCGGCTTTCTGAAGCGTGACACGGTCACCAATCAGTCGCTCGGGGTGCAGTGAACCGTCCGCGATCATTCGCAGCAGCGCCGGATAGCTGGCAGCGCTCATCCCGTGGCTGCCGTAGATCTGCAGCTCTTTGGCAATCACGTCGCTCATCGGCACCGGCGGATTGGTGTCGTCGCCGAGCATCAGTCCGACCTGCACATGACGACCACGCTTGCGAAGACAGGCGATGGAATGGAAACAAGTCTCCCGGCTGCCGAGAGCATCGATCGAGACGTGCGTCCCACCTTCTGTGATTTCCCGGATGACGCCGACCAGGTCCGTTGTTCGCGACGCGTTGATGGTGACTTCCGCACCGCATTTCTGCGCCCGTCGCAGGCGCGCGTTGTCGATGTCGATGGCAATCACTCGCGCGCCGGCCGCCGCTGCAATCATCACCGCTGACAGGCCGACTCCACCACAGCCGTGCACAGCGACAAGCTCGCCGCCGGCGACTCGCGCCTGCTGCACAACCGCTCGAAACGCCGTCGCAAAGCGACAGCCAAGGCTTGCGGCGGTGACATCGTCGATGAAATCCGGCAGCGCCACGAGGTTCACGTCGGCGTGACGAATCTCGACGTATTCCGCGAACGCTCCCCAGTGAGTGAACCCCGGCTGCGTGTAGTTATCGCAGATCTGCTGGTTGCCCGTGACGCATTCCCGGCACGTGCCGCAGCCGCAGCAGAAGGGCGTGGTGACCCGGTCGCCGACCTTCCAGCGACTCACGCTGGCACCGGCTTCCGCGATCGATCCCGCAAGTTCGTGCCCCGGTACGTGCGGCAGTCGAACGTCGCTGTCGTGCCCCATCCAGCCGTGCCAGTCGCTGCGGCAGAGTCCACAGGCGGTCACTTTGACGATGACCGAATCTGCGTGCGGCGTCGGATCGGGAACAGCCCGCACAGTCAATGCGTGCCGAAATTCGTCGAAGACCGCAGCTTTCATGGCGTGTACCGGAGACAGACGCAGGATGGACCAAACGGGATTCCGGACGGAACGACGGGAAGAACTTCGCCGAAGACGGGACGTTACGTTACGCCGCTCGCCCGTCGCTTGTGAATCCGCCACGGTTCCGTTGGGCTGCGTGGCCGGCAGGAGTCACGGCCACAATCACGGCGACTTTTCGTTGACCAGCAGTTCCGGCTTTGTCAGCTCCAGCATGTGACCGTGATCGGCCGTGACAATGACGAGAGATTCGTTCCAGTTACTGTGCTGTTCGACCCAGTCAGTAATCGCGCGGACGGCTGCGTCACCGCTGTTCACCGCGCCGATGCTGTTGTCGATGTTGTTGTCATGATTGGCCCAGTCGACGTCTCCCGCTTCAACCATCAGCCAGAATCCATGCGGATTGGTCTCCAGAACGGAAATCGCGGCAACCGTCATTTCGGCCAGCGTCGGATTTTCTGACACGTCTTCTGGAGTGAGGACTTCCGCCTTCTTGCCGTTGCCGGGAACCGGGTCGTAATTTCCGTCAGCCGTTTGAAACGGCAGATGTCCGTTGTAGGCACCGACTCCGAAAAAACCCAGCAGCCGATGCTGGCCCTCGCGAGCCTGCATGGCGGCATCCCGCAGCAGCGAACGACCGTCCGCTCCTGACGTTCGCACAGCAGTCACGTACCGGCCGCCATTGTCGATGCTGACTCGCTGCAGGTCGCTGTCCGCAAGATAAATATTGCCAGGCTCGTAGTTGCTTCCCTGCGACTTGCCCTGCTGCCCGGTCGTGCCGTAACCGCCGCCGATGACAACGTCCATGCCGGCCAGCGGATGATCCGGGTGAGCAATCGACGGCAGTCCCAGCATGTCGCGCGAAATGTCCTGGTAATCGTTGCGAGTCACATTGTGAGCGTAAGCACATGCCGGAGTCGCATGGCTGATCGGTACGGATGAAACCGCGCCAACAGCCCAGCCGCGGTCCTGCAGGTCGTGAGCAATCGTCACGATCTGTTCGCCGGCAACTCCCACGTTCACGCCGTTGTTGTACGACTTGATTCCTGCGGTCAGGCTGCTGGCGGAGGAGGAGGAATCGGTGTAGGCATGTTTTGGGTTTCCGTCGGCCGGTTTGCCGACCAGATAGCCGGCGTCTGCGGGTACTGCCCACGGAGTCGATCCGCCGGCCGAGGCGTCGTACCCGCCGAAGACTGTGCCGCCGGGGTTCTTCACCGTCTGCGTGTCCACGTCGACATCGGTGCCTTCGTTGTGGGGACTCGTGACGAAATAATGGAACTGAGCCGTTCCGTCCGCATCATAGTCCTGAAAATGCGTGCCCGTTCCCCGACCTGCGGAATACGACACGGCATTCTCGTTCAGAATCGCGGCGGCGCGAGTCGTCTGCCAGTCCATGCCGTCGAACACCACGAGAAAAACGAACTTGCGGCCCGCCGCCACAGCAGCTCGCTGAATATCTGCGACGTTTGTCTGGTCCATCCAGTCAGCGTTCGGGTCGACAGTGCGTTCAGGAACTCTTCCATACAGCCGCTGCACCCGGGCTGCGTCACGGTACAGGCTGTTTTCACCGCGATAGTCATCCAGATCGATGCCGTCTCCCGCACCTTTGGTCCCGAATGTGTAAACCGGAACCAGGCGATTGGAATGAGTCTTCCACTGAGTGTAGTTGCCAGGCTCCGTGCCCCAGTGACCAAACGAAGCTGCGTTGTCAGTGATGGCCTGCTGCTGAATTTCGCGAATGTGATCGGCAGCGAACGACGTGGTCACCCAGATTGACACAGCGCCGGATGCCAGCAGCAACGCTTTAGAAGTCAATGGCAGCTTCATTAAATGCCTCAGTCGCAGAAGTCGTCATGAAGAAATGTGCAAGCCGTTGGTATATCTCCCGACACGCAAAGCGTCGAGTAGCACGTGCGAGTTCTCGCGAATGATTCGCAGAAACGCCGTCACGACTGCGGGGCAGATCTGTCGACAGGGCAGGCGACCGACCATGCGGAGGGCGAGGCTCCCGCCGAGCCGCGTGCGCCAAAGGGCAACCGATGCAGCAGCGGCTGGCCAGGAGTTTCGCCCGCCCGATTGCCGGCCATGTGTCGCCGCGAAGTCAGCCGATGACGCACGAGTCAGGCGTC
>CAZHET010000262.1:0-9177 GCA_964531585.1 uncultured Planctomycetaceae bacterium
CTTCTTCGTCGCAAGATCAATCACCCTGTGATAGACGTTCCCCTAAAGTGCAGTTAAAAACTAATGGCCAAAGAACCGGGGCTTGTCGGCCCATGACGACAGAGTTCGTTGCGACTAGAGCGGCTGATGCTTCTGTCTTGCAGCAATAGTCAGCTGACTTAAGGAACCATGCACCAACGAGATCAATATACCCCCATTTGCTAACGCGGCCCTCAAAGACCGTTTTCATATCATTCTTTTGGCCTGAGTCTAACTTGCCCTTCCCGACATACGGTGGATTCCCACAAATGTACGTCTCCCCACCCTCATTCTCGAAATCAATCTCCGGTTGATCGAGCGGCGTTTGAAACAAATCGTCTTCGGTCAGTTTGATTCCACCGGTGCCCGTCGGCGGACACACCTTCAACCAATCCAATCGCAACGCGTTGCCGTGCGTGATCCAGTTCTCTTTGTTGAGCGGCAGGAACTCGGCGAGTGCCAAACGTTGACCGCGATACAACTCGTCGCATTGATACTCGGCAATGATCAACGCCAACCGGGCGACCTCAACGGCGAAGTGACGCAATTCGATGCCACGGAAATTCGTCAGCGGAATGTCCGATGCTCTGTCGGGTTCGCCCCGCAGAACGTTGATCTCCGCTTCGATCGCTCGCATCTGTTTGTAGGCGATCACCAGGAAATTCCCGCTGCCGCACGCCGGATCGAACAGGCGGATGCGAGCCAATCGCTTGCGAAGGTTCAACAACTTGCGAGCGTTCGTGCCGGCTTCTTTGAGTTGGTTGTGCAGGTCATCAAGGAACAGCGGACCCAGCACTTTCAGAATGTTCGGCACGCTGGTGTAGTGCATGCCCAGTGCACCGCGTTCCTCATCGTCGGCCACCGCCTGGATCATCGAACCGAAAATGTCCGGATTGATCCGCGTCCAGTCCAGCGAGCCGATATGCAGCAGGTACGAGCGGGCAATCTGCGTGAACTTCGGCACGTCATCGACGCTGGCACCGCCACCAAACAGGCCGCCGTTGACGTACGGAAACTGGTTCGCCCACGATCGCAGATCTGCCGCGTTGCGATCCTTCGCCGGGATGTCCATCGCGCGAAAGATTTCGGACAGCACAAAGTGCGTGTTGTCGCCGCTCGGCTCGCTCATCTGGCGAATCGTGTCGGTAAACGGTTCCTTGCCGTGGAAGATCCCGGTGTCTTCGGCAAAGAAGCAGAATATCAGTCGAGCGAAAAAATGATTCAGGTCTTCACGACGCTGGTCGCCATCCCAATCCGGATTCTTGCGGAGCAGTTCCACGTACAGCCGGTTCAGTCGTCCGGTTGCCTTAATGTCGAACGCATTTTCGCGGATCTGCCGAACGGTTGAGATACCGGCCAGTTCGAGGAAGTACCCGAAGTGATCGTCCAGCTCTTCGAATTTACAGACCAGTGGAGGCTCGTCTGAATTCAAACTCGCCGCATGGACCGTTTCTCCGTCGGTCGCCAGAGCAAACTTTGCTTTGTGCTTTGCCGTTGTCGGACTTCGCGTCAATCTGTCCAGCAGATCTGCGGCAGCATCAGGTCCGCCATCGCACGTCGCGATGTGGATGTTGTTCCGCTGCAGAACGGCAACAACGCCATCCCCGAAGATGTCGCTCTTGTTCGTCGTGTTCTTGCCGCCGTTTCGCAACCGCTTGATGGTCGCAGGCTTGTTTCCGAATGCTTCAAGGAAAGCGAAAGGAAACTCGGACGCATCGAATGCGTCTTCAACAAGCTTGCTAACCGCTTCCTCAATCTCAACGGCGTTCAAGTGTCGGATCCTTCAGTCGAGATTCTTCCTCACAGAAATCACCCGCAGCAGGTGATCTGCGGACTGTCTCGATCGTAAGATGATTAGCCACCCGGAGCAAGAAGACCGGCGAGTCGGAAAGTGCCGCCGTGTCTCGCGAGTTTCCGGAATTGCGGGAGGGCCTTTGTCGCGGGCGCTAATGCCCGGACTGCTGGCGGATCGCGACCGTAGAAGAGTCACCTGGATTGAGTACGTCGTTTTGTGACAAACAGTTCCGCTAAGACACTTGCCTTGCAGCGACGCTACTCCGGAATCAGCTTCGGCAGCTCTTCCGCCGACAGCGTTTCGCTCAGGACCAATGCGGTCAACCGCTCGGAGTATCGGTTCCGCTCACTTCCGCGACACCTCTCCTTGCCGATTCGAATCTGAAATGCTCACCAGGCTGGGTCGGACCAGACGCAACGACGTCTGGCGAATGGGGTTTCCCGCCGTTACATTGGACCATCGCGAAACATGGCGGTATCCGCGTCGGAGCGAACGCTGTCGAAAAGCCTTTGAGGAATCGCTGAATGTCGACCATCACGCCTCAAATCCCCTCGCCCAACGGTGATCCGGCCTGGGAAGCTGCCGTCCTGCTGCCTCCGCAGGGACGCTGGCACGAAGAGGATTTTCTGAAGCTGCACACCAACCGTATGGCAGAACTCGTCGACGGAAGACTGGAGATCCTCCCGATGCCGACGCTCCAACATCAGCGTATTCTCATCTGGCTGCTTGATTTGTTTCGAGGCGCGGCATTAGACCAACTCGGTGCTGTTGTGTTGATCGCTCCGCTGCCGACGCGACTCTTTCCTGGCACGATTCGCGAACCTGACCTGCTGTACATCGCCCCCGAGAACGCTCCCGCACCGAACGAAAAATACCCGGCCCACATTGACCTGGCAGTTGAGATCGTCAGCGAAGGCGAAGACGCGCGCCGGCGCGACTACGACGACAAGCGCGCTGACTATGCCAAAGCCGGTGTCTCGGAATATTGGATCGTCGACCCTCAGGAAGAATGCGTGACCGTCCTGATACTCGAAGGCGCGGCCTACATCGAGCACGGAGTCTTCCGCAGCGGCGAACACGCCAGCGGCCTGCTCTTGCCAAAGCTGAGCGTCGACGTAACCGCACTCCTCGGCGCGTAGCCAGAACTTGTCACACTGCCACAGCATGCATTTGATGGATTCACGGCCTTCGCACCACCCCACGCGCACGCCGACACCCTGGTTCGACGCGTAGTGCAAGAATCCCGGGAACCGCCGTAGCTGAATAAGCTGGTTTCACCATGCCACCCTTCCCGGGCTTTCCTGCAGGCCATTGACTCATGCAGCGACGGTTGATTTCGTTTTGCCTTCCGCGAAGTGGTGACCGCCCGATATGGAAACGACCTTTCCCAAACTCAGTGCCTACGATCCTGCCGCTGCAAGCGAGGGTGCGCTGGATCCGCTGAGGCTGTATCAGATCGCCGATCAACTGGCGACGAAGCTGGTACCTGGAGTGCGTGAACTCATGCAACGAATTCGCTTTCTGACGACGATTGCCGTTGGTGTGGCCTTTTGTGAAGACATCGACGGTGATCTCGATCAACCACACAGTCCACCGCTACGGATCTGGGATTGGCTGGTTGTGGAAGCTCTGGTCCGCCTTGCCCAGGATCTCAAAAAAGGGTTCGTGAACGCTCCGCAATGTTGCCATTACAGGCAACATGTGCTGCACCGAAAGCTGGTATCATGTGAATTCATATACTTTAGCTCATTTTGACAAATAGATGGCCGACGCGAACGACAAGAGTGAATTCCGTGATTTACCACCAGTTGCTGACTGACGGCCTGGTACACCGAAGCGAATCGATCGGCACTGTTCTGTGGTCATTTACGGTGTGGCGCTGAGGCAACCGCACACCGCATCGCCACCGGATTCACGCCGGCGGGTGCATGGATTCTGCGCAACCCGGGCACGGTCGCCAGTAGCTCAGTTCGCGCAAGTAATGCAACATTCCGAGAACCACCGCAACTTGTTCCGTGGCGCAAAGGGCACCAGGCGACGCTGTGGTTATACTGTCGCCATGGTCGAGAGCCTTCCCAACCCCCACGACGCCTTCTTTCGCCACAGCTTTTCGCGTGTCGAAACAGCTCGTCAGTTCTTGCTGACGTTTCTGCCCGGCGAGGTTTGTGCCGTGTTGGATCTTCGGTCGCTGCATCTGACAAAGGAATCCTTTGTTGATGCCGATCTGAAGTCGAGCCAGTCTGACCTGCTGTTTGAAGTCTCGCTTGTTGGTCAACCGACGGATGCTGAGGAACCCGTTGGCGACGAAAGCTCAAACGACCTTCGACGCCGTGCGCTGGTGTACGTGTTGTTCGAGCACAAGAGCACTCCGGAACGAACGACTCCGCTGCAGTTGTTGCGATACATGGTTCGCATCTGGGAACAGCGTCAGAAGCAGAGCCTGCCTTTGCCGCCCGTCATCCCGGTGATCGTGTATCACGGCGTTCAGGAATGGACAACGGCTCGAACTCTGCGGGAACTGCTGGAAGGTCCGGCGGAATTGCTGGCCTATGCTCCGGATTTTGTGTCTCACCTGATCGACCTGGGACGCTATAATGACGATGATCTTCCTCAGGAGGAGATCACTCAGGCGACCCTGCTGTTGCTCAAATATATCGCTCGCGCCGAACTGGCCGATCGACTCGGGCGAGTCCTTGCGTTGCTGCGGGAGTTACTCAGCCAGCCGGACGGCCTGGAGAAGCTGCGAGCGTTTCTGGTCTATGTGTCTGTCGGAACAAAGCAGGTCAGCAAACAACAGCTTCGATTGCAGATCGAAAAGATTTACAAACAACGCGGAACAGAAATCATGGGAACGATCGCTGAAGAATGGGTCGAAGACGGCCGACGTGAAGGGCTTGAGAAAGGGCGGGAGGAAGGTCGCGAGGAAGGTCGCGAGGAAGGTCGCGAGGAAGGACTTCGTGCCGGGATTCAGGTTGTCATCGAGTTGCGGTTTCCTGAAAGCCATCTGCGCTTGACGAACCGGCTGGAATCGGTCCGCTCGGCCGATCGGTTATCTGAGTTACTCAACCTGAGCCGCACGGCCGAATCCATCAACGACCTGGTCGCCTTTCTGGATCAACAGCAGCAGTAGCTGAACACGCAGAGTCGCACCATGCCACCAACCGGCGACATTCATCATCGCTCGTCGCCGGAAACGAAAATTGCTTTGTTTCGGTCGTTGTTCCGTGGTCGTGATGATGTCTATCCGCAGCGGTTTGAAAGTCGCTCGACCGGCAAGTCGGGCTATTCGCCGGCGTGTGGCAACGAATGGGTACGAGGCATCTGTGAGAAGCCGCGAGTGAAGTGTGCAGCCTGTCAGCATCGACAGTTTCTTGCCGTCACGGATGATGTTGTTCGCTGGCATCTGTCGGGAAAGGATGTAACCGGAGCCGACTTCACCGCCGGTGTCTATCCGATGTTGCTGGATGAAACGTGCTTCTTTCTGGCCATGGATTTCGACAAGTCGCACTGGCGGGATGATACAGCGGCTGTGCTAAAAACGTGTCGTCGGCTGGATGTGCCGGCGGCTTTGGAACGATCGCGGTCCGGCAATGGCGGACATGTCTGGATCTTTTTCGACGGAGCCATTCCCGCCACGATTGCTCGTCGACTGGGATCCCACGTGCTGACTGAAACGATGGAACGGCGGCCGGACATCGGGCTGGATTCGTACGATCGCTTCTTTCCGAATCAGGATACGTTGCCGCGCGGAGGATTCGGGAATCTGATTGCTCTGCCGCTGCAGAAGCAACCCCGATCTCGCGGGAACAGCGTGTTTCTCGACGACGACGGAATGCCTCACGACGATCAATGGGCGTTTCTGTCGTCGGTCAAACGGATGACTCGGTCGAAGGTCGAATCCATCGTTCACGACGCCGGTCAGCGAGGCCGCATTGTCAACGTGCGGATCGCGGTGTCGGATGACGACGACGCGGAACCGTGGCTGGCGGCTCCTTCTCGACGAACACGTGAACCTGCCATCAGCGGGCCGTTGCCGAAACAGGTGACGCTGACTCTGGCAGATCAGATTTACATCGCCAGGGAAACACTACCGCCCGAACTGCGAAACCGACTGGTGCGAACGGCCGCGTTTCAGAATCCGGAGTTCTACAAAGCCCAGTCGATGCGGCTGCCGACGTACGACAAGCCGCGGATCATCGCCTGCGCGGAAGAGCACGCTCAGCATATCGGCCTGCCGCGCGGCTGTCTGGAAGATGTGCAGGTGTTGCTGACAGACCTGAAGATCAAGGTCGACGTTCAGGACAGGCGTGTGACGGGTGAACCGTTGGACGTCGAGTTTCAAGGCGAACTGCGTCCGGGCCAGCAGACCGCCGTCAATGAGATGCTGCAACATGACACGGGTGTGTTATCGGCGACGACGGCGTTCGGGAAAACGGTGGCGGCCGCGTGGCTGATTGCGGCTCGCGGAGTCAACACGCTCGTGCTTGTCCATCGTCGACAGTTGCTCGATCAATGGGTCGAACGCCTGGCTCAGTTCTTGAACGTCGACGAACAGGATATCGGTCGCATCGGTGGCGGTCGGAAGAAACCGAAAGGACGGATCGATGTGGCGATCATTCAGAGTCTCGTACGCAAGGGTGTGGTCCGGGATTGCGTGGCGGATTACGGGCATCTGGTTGTCGATGAATGCCACCACCTGTCGGCTCAGAGTTTCGAACTGGTCGCTCGGCGAGCCAAAGCGAAATTCGTGACCGGGTTGTCGGCCACGGTGACTCGCAAGGACGGACATCACCCGATCATCTTCATGCAGTGCGGCCCCGTGAGGCATACGGTCGATGCGAAGTCAGAAGCGATCGCTCGACCCTTCAGTCATTCCGTGTTCGTGCGACCGACCTCGTTTCGACCGGTGGTTGAAGCCGACCCCGATATGCGAATGCAGTTTCAGGATTTGTACCGGGAACTCATCGCCGACGATGACCGCAATCTGGCGATTCGCGATGACGTCGTGCAATCCGTCAACGACGGTCGGTCGCCGCTGGTGCTGACAGAACGCAAGGAACACCTGAGCGCGCTGGCGGCGTTAATGGAACCTCATGTGCCTCATGTTGTCGTGCTCCACGGAGGCACCGGCGTGAAGGAAGGACGAGCAATTCAGGAGCAGCTTGCGTCCATTCCCGAAGGCGAACCGCGAGTCCTGCTGGCAACGGGCCGGTACATCGGCGAAGGCTTTGATGATTCACGTCTGGACACGTTGTTTCTGACGCTGCCGGTTTCGTGGCGCGGCACGATTGCTCAGTATGTCGGTCGTCTGCACCGGTTGCACGACGGCAAGACCGCAGTGCGAGTTTACGATTATGCGGATTTGAACGTGCCCATGCTGTCGCGAATGTTCGACCGCCGTTGTCAGGGCTATGAAGCGGTGGGTTACACGGTGTTGTTGCCCGGCAGCGCCGTTCCTGGCTGGCCGTCAGACGTGCCGCTGCCGGTCGATCCTCAGTGGAAGACGGACTACGCGGCGAGTGTTCGGCGTCTCGTCCGCGACGGAGTCGACGAACCACTGGCCAGGCTGTTCGTGCATGCGGCTCGCACGGTGGAACCGCAGGACGAAGGCGTGCAGCGAGCTCGTAGTGCCAGCGAAGCGTTTCTCTTTCGACGTCTGGAAACTCTGCAGGAGACCGAAGGACGTTTTCGATTGAACGCCGAACTGCAGATCGCATTCGACGGCTGGGGAAAGATGGAAGTGGATTTTCTGTGCGAAGAATGTCGGCTGGTGATTGAACTCGACGGCGGCCAGCACTTTGTGAACGAAGACGCCTATCGTCGCGATCGTCGCAAAGACGCGCTGCTTCAGGAACACGGCTACTTCGTGCTGCGGTTTCTGGTGCAGGATGTGGGAGCGAAACTGGACAGCGTGCTGGACGCGATTTTGCGAGCAATGGCGCATCGGCAGGCAAGCTGCGGCGAAGTTCGGCAGCAGTGCAGAATCCGGACAACGACTGAGTCGAATTCTTGCGGCCGCTAAATTGACACACCGGTGAATTCGGTGGCGGGTGTTCGTCACATCGTGTCGCTATGATGGCGACGGATCACCGCAGGTTCGTATGGCCCGGCAGCACCGCAATTGGTGAATGACAGGATTCTACGCAGCGGCCTTGCGCGCGACTTTGAATCGGCCAGTGAACGTCAGGAAGCTCAGCCGGTCTGAAGCACTTGAAAATCGCGGCTCTTCGCGCTTAGCTTGGTAGCCAGCGAATCCGGTATCACTGAATTTCGTTTCTCACTGACCTGATCCTCGACGTTCGGGAGTTCACAGCATGAAAATTTCTGCCATACTGAGTCTCATCTGCATCCTGTTGTGCGCTGCCACGCTTGCCGACGAACCCGCTGCTGAACAGGTTGCGCGCGAGAAGGCGTTTTCGGAGCGGATGTCGAACACTGTGATGATCGGTTCGTTCACGATCGACGGCAATGAAGACGGCAAACCGCCGAAAGCGGAACGCTATGAAATTGAAAGCGTTACGAAGGTCGGCGATCGCATGTGGGTGTTCAATGCGCGGGTGAAGTACGGTAATTTCGACCAGAAGCTGCCATTCACCGTCCCCGTCGAATGGGCGGGCGATACTCCGATGGTGTCGCTGACAGACCAGACGTTTCCGCTGATGGAAGGTAAATTTTCCGCCCGCGTTCTGTTCCACAAAGATCGCTATGCCGGAACATGGGAGCACGATGACGTCGGCGGCCACATGTTCGGCCGGATCAAAAAAGCAAAGGACGCTGCGGCCACGGGCGATGCGGGCAAGAAATGAAAACTCTGATCCGCGGCGCGTCGGTTGTGCTTCCCGACGGCGTCGAACAAATCAACGTCCTGATTGACGGCGGCACAATCGCCAGTCTGGATGCTCCCGCAACTGCCAGCGCCGATGAAATCGTTGACGCTTCCGGTCTGCACCTGCTGCCGGGAGTCATCGACGACCAGGTTCACTTTCGCGATCCGGGGCTGACTCACAAGGAAGATCTGGCCACGGGCAGTCACGCCTGCGCGAAGGGCGGAGTCACCACGTTTCTGGAAATGCCGAACACCAGACCGGCCACGATCACCGTCGACGCGCTGCACGACAAGCTGGCTCTGGCGGCGACGAAGTGCGTTGTCAATTACGGATTCTATATCGGCGCGACTCCGGACAACGTTGCCGAACTCAAAGTCGCGAAGCGAACTCCCGGCATCAAGATCTTCATCGGATCGAGCACGGGAAATCTGCTTGTTGATCAGCAGGAAGCGCTGGAACGAATCTTCGCGGAAACCACGCTACCGATCTGTGCTCACTGCGAAGACGAAGCCACGGTGAAAGCCAACGCCGAACGTC
>CAZHET010000263.1:0-290 GCA_964531585.1 uncultured Planctomycetaceae bacterium
CCGTTGAAGTCCATTGCCGAAGCCGTGCCGACGTAGACTTCGAAATCGTGAACTTCGTTGATGCCTGCCAGGTAGCGCCCAACTTCCAAAGCCACCGAATTCGTTTCGTCCAGTGTCGAACCTTCCGGCATATCGATGACAACCTGCAGCTCGTTCTTGTTGTCGTACGGCAGCATCTTCAGCGGCACCAGTCGCAGCAGAGGCAGCAGCATTGTCGTGGAGACTAGCGGGGTGGATCACCGCTGCCGCAGCGAAAACCCGTGAGCCTGCCACGGCTGCAGGAGATGCGC
>CAZHET010000263.1:300-9145 GCA_964531585.1 uncultured Planctomycetaceae bacterium
GCGAACAGCAGCAGCACGACTCCGGCCAGCACAGCGTAACTCAGCCAGCGGCGGTCGAGGACCGGGCCGAGCAGCATTCGAAAAAACCGGTACAGCGGCAATCGGGTGATATCGTATGGCTCGCTGCCTTCAGCCGGAGCGTCGGACAACCTGCGCATCGCAACCATTGCCAGCCACGGCGTCAGCAGAAACGCAACCACTGTCGAAACGGTCACTGTCAGCGGCACATTGAGCGCCATCGGGCCCATGTACGGCCCCATCATTCCGGTGATAAACGCCAGCGGAAGGAAGCTGGCGATAATGGCCAGCGTCGACAGAATCAGCGCCGGACGAACTTCCTGAACCGCTCGCAAAGTCGCTTCGCGCGGCGGAAGAACTCGCATGGCGAAGTACCGGGCGATGTTTTCGACGTCGGTGATCGGATCGTCAACCAGCAGCCCCAGCGACAGGATCAAAGCAAACATCGTGACGCGGTTGATCGTGTATCCGGCCAACAGGTTAATGAACAGCGTCAGGCTGTAACAAACGGGAATCGCCAGTGCGATGACCAGCGCCGGACGCCAGCCCAGCGTCAGACCAATCAGGCCGATCACCGTCAGCACGGCGATGACCAGCCCTTCGACAAGTTCGTTGACTTTGTCGTTCGCCGTTTCGCCGTAGTCGCGGGTGATCACGTACGACACGCCGTCGGGCAGATGCGTTGCCGCCAGTTCAGCCATGCGGTTATCGATCGCCTCGGCGACCCGGACAGCGTTCGTGCCCTTCTGTTTGGCGATGGCCACATGCACGGCGGGAAACACTTCACCGGGAATCCTGGAGGTCGATTCGCTGGCAGGGCCGTAGCCGATCCACGAATAACTTTCAATTTCTGCCGGCCCGTCGGTGATCCTGGCCACATCGCCCAGGTACACCGGGTGGCCTCCGGCCATGTTGACGACCAGCCCTTCCAGTTCCGTCGTGTCCTTCAGAAACGTGCCGGCTTCGACGATGAAGTTTTCGTTCTGCTGGTCGAAGCTTCCGGCCCGCTGATTGACATTGCTGGCTCGCAATGCATCCGCGATCTGCAGCGGCGACGTCTGCCGGGATGCCAGCCGCATTGCGTCCAGCTCGACTCGCACGCGCCGCGGGCGGCCGCCGATGACGGTCACTCGGTTGGTGTTCGGGATCGATTCGAGTTCGAACTGAATCTGTTCAGCCAGCCGACGCAGTTCGTGATCGGAATACTCCGCCGGGCGTTCGGATTTCAGAGTCACGTTGACGATGGGGACGTCGTCGATTTCCACCGGCTTAATGACCCAGCTGGTGACTGACGGAGGAATCTGATCGACGTTGGAATTGACCTTGTTGTACAGCTTGACCAGCGAGTCTTCGCGATCTTCGCCGACGTAGAATCGCACGGTGACGACGGCCTGCCCGGGGCTGGACATGGAGTAGACGTACTCGACACCATCGATCTGGAACAGCAGCTTTTCCAGCCGGGATGTCACGCTGTGTTCGACTTCGGAAGCGGACAGCCCCGGCGCACTGACGAATACGTCAGCCATCGGAACGACGATCTGCGGTTCTTCTTCCCGCGGCGTCAGATACATGGCCGCGGCACCGAGCATCAGCGACACGATCGTCAGCAGGATCGCCACATCGCCTCGCAGAAACACCTCGACGAGCCGCGTGAGGAAGGGAGTTTGTTGAGCGTCGCTACTCATCGTAAGCCCCGTCGCTCGCCGCGACTGCGGACTTTACGATCACGGTTTCCCCTGCGTCGACGCCGCTGAGCACTTCGACCTTGCCCGGCAGACCTTCGCGGCCCGTCTTGATGAAGCGACGCTCCAGTGTGTCGTCGTCGCGCACGACGTCGACGAAATCGAGCTGCCCGATTGTCTGAATCGCGTCCTTCGGAATGCACAGGTGCAGCCGCTGCCCGGCAGGAATCAGCAGGCGACCGAACATGCCTTCGAACAGTTCGCCCGACTGCGGCAGGTCGACTTTCACAAGAAACGAGCGGCTGGACACTTCGGCCTGAGGAACTCGCTGAGCCACCGTGCCCTGCAGTTCCCGGTCGAGTGCATCGATGCGAACCGTCACCGGGTCACCCACTTTCAGCTTGAGTGCGAGGTGTTCCATGACAGGAACTTCCAGCCGCAGTGTGGTGGGATCGTACATTGTCAGCAGCGGCTGACCGGGAGTCGCCATGTCACCGGGTTCCGCCAGCCGATCCACGATTCGTCCCGCGCTGGGAGCAGCGATCGTTGTATACGACAGCATCGCAGTTGCTTCCGCGACCGATTGTTCGGCGCGACGCAGGTCGGCTTCAGCGACTTTCAGCCTCGCAAACGCCTGGTCGTACAATGCTTTGCTCGTCGCGTCCTTTTCGAACAGCATCTTCGTGCGATCGAATGCAGCCTGAGCTTCCGTTGCACTGGCGGATGCGGCCAGGACAGCTTCGTTGGACTGGTTCAGGCGTGCCCGAAGCTCGCCTTCTTCCAGCACCACCAGCTCCTGGCCAGGCTGAACTTCTTCATCCGCCTGCACAGGAATGGCCTGAATTCGCGCCAACACTTTGGCAGAAATCACCGTGCGGTTCGCCGCCTTGAGAGTCCCCAGCGCTTCTTCGATGTAGTCCTTGCGAACTTCCCCGACCGTCGCGACAGGTTGATCGGCCGCACGCGTGCGAACGGCGACTTCCTGCTGCCCCGGCTGGACCTTTTCCTCAAACGCGCCGGACATCCATGCGATGATGCCGACCAGCACCGTCAAACCAATTACCACCGGCAGCACTCGTGTCAGTGCGACCCCGACGATTTTTGTGACTCGCGAAATTGACCCCGACATGGCTTCCCCGACTGTGGCAGACGAAGTGAGTTCAGGATGCGAATCGTATGCCGCGAGCGCCGACCGTTGCTACGCACCTGCAGCACGGCTCTTTTCCGTGTGGTGCAGATTCTTCGACGCACGGAGGCGTGCGGATCAGCACGCTCCGGCAACTGTGCGACACGGGAGCACATCAAGATGCCGACGGGAATTCCTTCCCTACCTGATCCGCTCCGCCAGGCAGTTTCGCAAGGCTGGCGGTGATCAGCCGGGGGGTCGCGAAAGGCTCTCTGGAAGAATGGGGGTCTGACCCGCTGGGCATCAAACCATTTCCAGTCCGCAAGTGCATTGTTTGGTTATGCAGGTTTGTTTGAAGTATCGACAACCGCAATGCCCGCCCGATCGAGAACGGACACTGCGTGCTGAAATAAAGCCATCTGTTCTTCTGAGTGAGTGCATGGGAGGGCGATAGATGTCCTGGTTCGCGTGTCGTTGAGCATGAAATGTATCGTGAAATGTCCTAATGAGCGATGTTTCTTCGGTGGGTGACCGATGACGGCTTGGATATCGTTGATCGGAATCTGATCCGGGTGGGACGTTCCAAAATAGAACAAGGGCGACGTAAGGAAGAGCGTGGCAAAGAAAGCAGGATATACAGCCGCATGTATGTGGCCGTTATTGATCAACACTGCGGCCGTAACGCCGAGTGGAAAGCCGAAAATGACTGCAAACACAAATGAGCGACGTTGACGGTTCCTGCCAAACACACGGTCGATCAGTGAAGACGCCGTGTCGCTTGTCAGAAAGATCGTGGTATCACGAATCGAGAGGCGGCCATTGATCAAAGGAAAGGAATCAACTTCTGAGGAGACCACGCTACGAGCTCCACTTTACTGCACAACGAATTGCGATCCATGAGGCCGCAGGGATCCGGCATCGTAGATCGTGCGTTGAACTCTTCCGCTTCGTGTGCGGAGGACGGGATCAGACGTCGACGGCTCGCTCTTGCGGATTCAATGACGTCAGCGAGTTCCGTTTCGTCTCGATCGTAGCCTGAGGGCGACGGGTTGTCACTCCCAACGGGCCGTTGAACAGAAAGCGGCTTACACGAATTTGTGATGTTGTGTGAATCACGTGTTTGTGCCACTGGATTTGCCGGTGCCGTGAGCCGGTCAACGCAAAACACTGGCAAGGCCAGTCGCACACCTTCAGCCCCTCGACAATGCCACCCCGCCCGAAGCTTCCGCGCACAACGCCTTGTTGGGTCGGATGCTGCGTCGTCGGCAGACGGCAGCAGGTCCCGGCATTCGGCAACGTAGCGCTGGGCTGCCCTGAGAACGGCAGATCCTACTTCAGATTGCTTCTACGCCGGCGGGTGCCAGCCGGCGTCGCACCAGAGTTCACCGCTGACAGCCGGGTTGGAAATCATGAAGCAGATCGCTTCAGCGACCTCTTCCGGGCGAATCAGTCGTCCAAGCTGCGTGCAGGGCAGCACGTTTCTGTTCAGGAAATCTTCGCCGAGTGCCCGGGCCATTGGGGTATCGGTGAATCCCGGGTGAACAATTCCGCAACGAACTCCGTGGAAGACAGCTTCCTTCGCCAGAGTCGCGGTCGCTCCTGTCAGCCCCGCCTTGGCAGCGGAATAGGCGATCTGTCCCTTGTTTCCCAGTGAAGAGACAGACCCGAGAAACACGACGACGCCCTGAATGGCTTCATCCGGCTCCCAGCGTCCGAGTCCACGGTGCCGCCGGTCGTCAGCAATGCGGGCCACCATTTCGACGCCCCAATAAATCGGAGCCAGCAGGTTGATCTCCGTGACCAGACGGAAAGTCTCCAGCGGATAGATCTCCGCCCGATCGGTTTGCCTGTTCATCCTGACAGCGAGTGAGTCTCGTGTGATGCCGGCAGCGGGCACGCAGATTGAAATCAGGCCGTGTTTGTCCGCGGCTGCGTCGAAGACCTGTTTCCGGAAGTCGTCATCCGTGGTGTCGCCGAGAATCGCTTCCGCGACAGTTCGGCCGGTTGTCTGGTTGATTGCTGTCGCCAGATCCTGAACGGCTTCGCTGCGGTCCACCAGCAGCACGGCCTTTGCACCACGGCTGGCGAGTTCGCGTGCCACTGCTGAGCCGATACCGCCGGCCGCACCGGTAACCACGGCCACCTTGTTCCTGATGTTTCTGACGAATCCCGCGGGAATTTCAGGAACAACACGTTCAGCGGAAGTCGGCTCAGCCGCGAACGTCGCACGTTCGGTGTTGGTGCCCGCTGGTTCAGAATCCCGTGGACCGACGTCGCTCATTTCCAATGTTCCATCGAAAGCCGCTCGACCAGGATTGTGCTGCCGGCCGAACAGATCTCGCCAGGCTTTGGCGGCAAACCAAACTTCCGACCACGGCAAGTGCGTCCCGCACCCGGCATCTGAATGCGGCGAACACATTCCTGTGACTGCAGCGGATTCCTGTTATAGCAGGACGCGCTGAGAATTCCCGCACCTGTTGAATTCCCGCACCTGGAGAAAGCCTGTGCGATAGTGTTGCGCCACGACCTGACGATGACCGTGTGACAGAGACCCGCAGCGACGGTCGAGGCAGTTGCTCTCTGTGACCTTGCCGCTGCTACCACTCGCCGGTTTCGAGGAACGCGTGAATTGAACGTGCGGCTTTGCGTCCGGAGCCCATCGCCAGAATCACCGTGGCTGCACCGCTGACGATATCGCCGCCGGCGAACACGCCGCGTTTGGTGGTGCGCATGGTTTCCTCATCGGCCACGATGTAGCCCCATTGGTTGGTCTGCATGTCCGGCGTTGTCGACTGAACCAGCGGGTTTGCTCCCGTGCCGATCGCAATGATTGCCACATCAAGCGGCAGAACGAAGTCGGCCCCTGCGACGGGAACAGGGCGGCGGCGACCGGATTCGTCCGGGGCACCGAGTTCCATTCTTGTGAGGCGGACTCCCGTCAGATAGCCCTGATCATTGCCGAGAAACTCGACGGGGTTGTGCAGATTCAGAAACGTCACGCCTTCTTCCCGGGCGTGGCGGACTTCTTCACGCCGGGCGGGCATCTCTTCTTCGCTGCGGCGGTAGATGATGCTGGCGCTGGCGGCTCCCAGTCTGAGGGCCGAGCGGATCGCATCCATCGCGGTGTTGCCGCCACCGATAACCGCCACGCTGCGTCCGCGGCAGTCGTAGATCGGCGAATCGTACTCGGCCGGATCGTAGGCCTTCATCAGGTTGACGCGAGTCAGAAATTCATTGGCCGAATAGACACCGCCGAGATGCTCGCCGGGCAGATTCATGAACTTCGGCAAGCCGGCTCCGGTGCAGATGAACACGGCGTCGTAGCCTTCGTCGGTCAGCAGTTCATCGACGGTGATGGTTTTTCCGACGACGACGTTGGTCTGAAACTCGACGCCCATTTTCCGCATGTTGTCGACTTCATTGCGAACGATGTCCTTCGGCAGGCGAAACTCGGGAATGCCATAAACCAGCACGCCGCCGATTTCATGCAGCGCTTCGAACACGGTGACGTCGTGGCCTTTCAGTGCCAGGTCACCCGCACAGCTCAGGCCCGCGGGTCCGCTTCCGACGATGGCAACCTTCTTCCCGGTTAACGCCGCTCGTTCAGGGAGTCCGACCTGCCCGGTTGCTCGTTCGTAATCGGCCACGAACCGTTCGAGATGTCCGATCGCCAGCGGGCTGAAGCGCTTACCGAGCACGCAGGCACCTTCGCACTGGTTTTCCTGTGGACAGACCCGGCCGGTGACGGCAGGCAGCACATTGTCTTCGCGAATTTTTGCCGCCGCCTTCAGGTATTCCCCTTCCACAACAAGATCAACGAACTCGCCAATTTTGACACCGACCGGACAGCCGTGAACGCATTTCGGGTCGTTGCACGCCAGACAGCGCTGAGCTTCTTTCTCTGCGACAGCTGCCTGAAACCCAAGGTTGACTTCGACAAAGTTTCCGGCCCGTTCGTGCGGATTCTGTTCCGGCATCGGCTGACGCGGGATTCTGGTTCGCTCTTTGGGAGGCAATCTGTCGGCCATTGCTTGCTCACTTCACCGGCGGACCGGCTTCAGGGTGTTGCTGCTGCAGGCGGCAGTGATGAACTTCACTCAGGTCATGCGCCGGGTTCGCCTGAAAACCGGCAAGTGCCGCGAGTTCACGCGGACGGTACAACGTGTTCCGCTGCGACAGAATTTTGAAGTCGACTTCATGCGCGTCGAATTCCGGGCCATCGACGCATGCGAATCGCGTCTGGCCTCCGACGGTCACTCGACAGCCGCCGCACATTCCCGTTCCGTCAATCATGATCGGATTCAGACTGACGATCGTCCGGATGCCTGCCGTTCGAGTGACATCGGCAACGGCTTTCATCATCGGAATCGGGCCGATCGCCAGCACGCGATCGACCTGCCGGCCCTGATCGAGGAGTTGCTGCAGCTTGCCGGTGACGAATCCCTGCTCGCCGCAACTTCCGTCGTCGGTCATCAGAAACAGCTCATCGCTGGTTGCACGAAGTTCATTCTGCAGAATCAGCAGCTCTTTGGTTCTGGCTCCGATGATCGTGACGACCCGATTGCCGGTCTGCTTCATGGCCACTGCCGTGGGCCAGGCAATCGCCGTTCCGACTCCGCCGCCGACCACAACCACGGTACCGAACAGCCCGATTTCGGACGCCTCGCCCAGCGGTCCGACAACGTCGAGAATCGCGTCGCCGACTTCCAGCGCATTCAGCAGCTTCGTCGTTTTGCCAACTCCCTGAACGACCAGCGTGATCGTTCCATCGTTCAGGCTGGAATCCGCGATCGTCAGCGGAATCCGTTCGCCGTGTTCGTGTACTCGCACGATGACGAACTGGCCGGCTTTTCGATGGCTGGCAATTCGCGGAGCTTCAACCCGGAAGAGTTTCACGTCCGGCGCGAGAAATCCGGCTTCGATGATGGGGAACATGACAACACGGCAAAGCAGCTTCCGTGCCGTGCGCTGCAGGAATCCGGTCACCTGCGGGCAGGCCGCTCCGACGCGAGTTTCTGCCAGGAAGACATGTGCCCGGGGTGAGCCGTTCCGCACACGCGGCGGGGCCGTTTGAAAAAAACGGCTGCGGAACGTGAGTTGCGTCCCGGTAGATGCGACACTTCGCGCAACGCCGAAAGCGCGCAGCCCTGTTCGACAGATTAACGAAACTCACGGAGTCACAAATGCAGTCACTGGATCTGTCCGCTCACGGCATTGACGTGGAGCGAGTCCTGCGAAATCCTTCGCCCGCAACGCTTTATCAGGAAGCGATGAACCGGGACAAGAAGACGGCTTTGTCGGACACCGGTGCTCTGATCGCCTACTCGGGAGACAAGACGGGACGTTCTCCCAATGACAAACGCCTCGTGAAACACCCCGAGTCCGAAAAGAACATCTGGTGGGGGCCGGTCAATGTGCCGATTGAAGAACGCACATTCGCAGTCAACCGTGAACGGGCAATCGACTATCTGAACACCTGCTCGACGCTGTATGTCATTGACGGCTTTGCCGGGTGGGACCCTGCTCACCGAATCAAAGTCCGCGTCGTCTGCGCGCGGCCGTACCATGCGTTGTTCATGCACAACATGCTGATTCGGCCCCGGAAGAGCGAACTGACAACGTACGGCGATCCGGACTGCGTGATCTACAACGCGGGTGCCTTTCCGGCGAACCGCCACACAACCGGCATGACATCCAAGACCAGCATCGACCTGAGTCTGGAACATCGCGAAGTTGTCATTCTGGGCACACAATACGCGGGCGAAATGAAAAAAGCGGTCTTCACGCTGATGAACTACTTCATGCCCAAAGCGAATGTGTTGTCGATGCACTGCTCCGCCACACTGGATCGTGACACCGACGAGTCATCGGTATTGTTCGGCCTGTCGGGCACCGGCAAGACGACGCTTTCCGCCGACCCGAAACGTCTGCTGGTGGGCGACGACGAGCATTGCTGGACCGACGGCGGCATTTTCAACATCGAAGGCGGCTGCTATGCCAAGGCAATCTACCTGACGCG
>CAZHET010000264.1:0-9138 GCA_964531585.1 uncultured Planctomycetaceae bacterium
CCGGAGGAAGCAAACATCGCCTTGATCTATTGACGTCCGTGGGAGACTCGACTTGTTCGATACTAAACGCTCCTCGATGACGTTCGCCCGCGATAAGTGACCACATTGCCGTGCCAATGCCACACGCCATCTCCCCGGTTCCGCTTCGCACACTAAGGACTCGTTCGCAATCAAGTTACCTGATGAGCCGGAACGCAATGCCTCGCGTATGAACCGAATCGGGACGGGATCGCATTCCGGATTCAGCACCCACGGTCTGTGAAACAGGCCGCAATTCGCACGCACTTGAGAAGTCACGCGATCGTCTTGTGACGGTCTGTCTCCCAGAGGATTCAGAGGACTTTGTTCTCAGGTCTCACGGCCTGGCGGGGCACTTTCAATAGTTTACTTGTCTCGCATGTCCCTCCGCATATGAGACTCCACAGAAGTCTGCGTGCTGCGTGGATCGATCGCAGGTTGGCGTTTTCCAGCGGCTATGTGCCACAACCTGACTGAACAGCAGGATGGGGATGCCGTGTGGCGCGAAGTTGCTGCGGCATGTCATTCGCTGCCGGCAAGAGTAAACACTTGGCGCAGGTTGTCTGCGGTTGCGGCGACGATCGTTGTCCGGGTTAGAAAGTTCACGCCGTCCGGCAACAGCGCGGACGACAGTTCCGGGATCATCAGGCGAGCAAAATCCGGTCGTGGAGTGATCAGCACGCCGCGGCCGTTTCCGACCACGCCGGACTCGATGACCTGCGTCAACACGTGTTCCAGATCGGCTTTGCTCGACGCCTTGCAGGTCGCCAGCGCATCGAGTGCCGCCTCGCGAAACGGTCCGGCCGCTCGGCCCGTGACGACATCCGATCGTTCTCCGGCGATCGCCAGCAGGAACTGGCCACCGGAGGCCGCCCGAGTCTGCTCGACACAGATCGTGGCTGCCAGGCTGATGGCCGTTTCCTGATCTTCGTGAGAAAAGTTTCGCTGACTGCACAGATCCAGCAGGACGAACAGATCACTTTGCCGGTGCTGTTCGAACTCGCGAACCATCAGCTCACCACGTCGCGCCGAAGATCGCCAGTGGATCGCCCGGGAATTGTCATCGACGCGGTATTCACGGATGCGATGAAACTCGTCGTCGAACACGCCAAGCTTCGACTGTCGGTTCTGAGCCGATTCGGCCAGTTCTCGCTGCTGTCGCTGCCACTGCGGATGCAGTTGCCCCAGTTGTGGCCAGACCAGCAGGTCCGTGTAGTCAGAAAAGGAATGGCCTCGTTCACCGATTCCCAGAGGAAACCGCGAACTGGCTCGCAGCGGCCCCAGCCGGTACCCCCCGCGACGTTCGAAGCTCACCTGATAGCGGCCGGTGCGCGTGCTGCCTCCCGGAACGCGAACAAACGTGACGGCACCCTCGAAATTCCGCCGTTCGCGCTTCATCGCTTCGCCCGCGATGCTGTCACGGATTTCCAGCAGCCGCGATGCCAGCCAGCGTTTGCTGTTCTTCACGGTCACTTCCACCGTGACATATTCCCCCGCCGCCGCTCGTCGCGGAGCAGAGCGTTCGACCGTGACGCCTCGCAGCATCGCGTACACCGCCCACCCGTTGAGCACAAATGGCCCGGCCATCAGTCCAAACACCAGCAGCAGCGTGTTCTGGTGCCCCAGCAGTGCTCCGATAGCCAGCATCAGCATGATCCCCAGATACACCATGCCCTCGCGAGGTATGATGACACGAGACCTCATGCCGATGCGGAGCAACAGACGCGCGAAGAACCGGCCGAACAGGATGTTGCCGATTCCCAGTACCAGCGAAACCGATCCGGCCACCAGCAGAATCGTCCGTGTAACGTCACCGAGTTCCGGGTAGTTAAACGGCAGCACAAACGCGCCGAGGTAACACGCGACCGCCGCCAGCAGCTGAGTCACCGACGACGCACTAAACGTGATCGGAAACCGCGGTTCGCGCTCGCGTTTCGCAGGTCCGTTGCTGTGAGCGATCATCGGCTGAGTTTCGAAGGAGAAAAATGCACGACGGGACTCGGAGTCGGCCGGTGCAGAGACGAGTGACTGCAGAGATGAGCGAATAGTGTGACAACCGGCATCGCGCGAGGTCAACGCCGCAGCAGTTGAAGCCGTCGGGCACACAGCCCACGGAGAAGCACCAGGCGTCAATTCGGCCTGGCTCTGCGATCTCCGTGCCCCTGTGTTTCACAACACCGTCGGTGCAACAGGCTTCAGTGCTGCACACCCGGAAATTCTTTGAACCATCCAACGTTGTGAAACGCTGAACTTCCCGGGAGACCCGTGCGTCCTGCTACAATACGACCGACGGATCACCGTACACCGCTGTGAATAGGATCGCTTCGATGCGAAAGATTGTCTGCTTCGTTGCCTCTATCGTTCTGGCAACTTCCACTGCCTTGCTGGCTCACACCATGCTTCAGGATGACAACGAAACACGGGCACAGGCCGACACGCTGTACAACGACAACAACTACGCGGAAGCCCTGCAGCTCTACCAGAAACTCGCTCTGGACGCGAAAACGACCGGCAATGTCGTGCCGGTCGCCCTGAGCCGGTCGGTCGAGTGCCTCACCAGACTGAACCGCGTCGACGAATTTGACGACTTCTTTGAACAGGTTGTCGCGGCTCATTCCGGCAACTGGATGCTGCTGACCAGGGCAGCAACCGTGCTGGCCACTGAGGTTCCTCACGAAGGTTTTCTGATCGCCGGGCAGTTCGAACGCGGCCATCACCGCGGCGGAGGCAAATTCGTAACCGCCGCAGCCCGCGATCGTGTGCGAGCCATCCAGCTTCTGCGACAGGCGATCGCACTGCTTGATGATTCCGACGCGACACCCGAAGAGAAGGCCATCGTCTGCAAACGTCTCGCCGATGTCGTCGGATCCATCCGCTTCGAAGGAGCGTGGAAGCTGCAGGATCTGACCGACCTGAAAACTCTGCCGGACTACGAAGAATCGCAGCAATGGGGCTGGCGAGGCATGGGCGGAAGCGATAACAAAGGCGCTCCGGTCGACGCAGACGGCAATCCGGTCTTCCATCAACTGCCTGAATCATGGGAAACCGCAAAGTCCGATGGTGAACGCTGGCGCTGGGCGCTCGCACAGGTCGTCAGGGCCGACGAAAAGCGACGCAGCGAAATCGATCTGGTGTGGGCTGGCTTCCTGCAGTCTCAGTTCGGTGTCTCCACCACCGCAATCGGCCCAACGCCGGTCGTGAAAATCAACGAAGCGGAAGATACTCCGCGCGACGCCACACCCTGGAACGCTCACGAACTGCCGGACACAGAAACGACCGCTCGCCTGGCGACCGGCGTCAAACGCTTCGCACTGCCCGACGAATTCAACCACGTCGTCATCTACCGGAACGTCGTCGATCGCAGTGACAACCAACTGAGACCGGCTCTGGAAGCGCTTGTCGGCGTGAGAATGAATCGGCACCAGTACGCTCAGGCGGTCGAGCTTCTGAAACGCATTCTTGAACTCGCGGCGAACGACAATGACCGCAACAACGTTCAGCAGCGTATCGATCAGATCGAAGGTCACTGGGTGCAGTTCGAAAGCACGAAGGTTCAGCCGGCGGGCGAAGGAGCAACGCTCGACATTCGGTTCCGCAACGGCAACAAAGTCACTTTCACCGCTCGGCCGGTCAATATCGACCAACTGCTCGCCGACACCAAAGCGTATCTGCAAAGCGCGCCTGATCAGCTCGATCATCAGAAGCTGCAGATTGAAAACGTCGGCTACCGGCTGATTCAGGACGACCGTGAGAAGTACCTCGGCGAATCGGTCGCCGACTGGACGCTGGAACTCGAACCGCCCGCCAACCACTTCGACGCGCTCCAGACCGTGACGACTCCGCTGCAAAAGGCCGGCGCCTACTGGATCACGGCGACGATGGCCGACGGCAACGAAACGCGCATCGTCGCCTGGGTCGCCGACACCGCGATCACTCGCAAGCGAGTCGAGGGCGGCACGATGTACTTCGTCGCCGACGCCGTCAGCGGCAAACCCGTCGCGCGAGCCAACCTGGAATTCTTTGGCTACCGTCAGGAAAACGTCGGCGGACCTCGGCAGCGGCGCTGGGTTGTTCGCACCAGCCGTTTCGCCGACCGCACCGACAATGACGGTCTGGCGATCCCGTCAACGGGGTTTCTCAACACGCAGTACCAGTGGCTGGTCGTTGCTCGCACACAAGACGGTCGGATGGCCTACGACGGTTTTCAGGGAGTCTGGAATCCCCAGCAGCTTGGCGAACTGAACTACAGTCCGACGAAGGTCTATGCGGTGACTGACCGGCCCGTCTATCGGCCGGAACACACAGTCAAATTTCGATTGTGGGTGCGTCAACCCAGGTTTCATGAAGACGACACGGAATTTGCCGATCAGGCATTTACGATTGAGATTCGCAATCCTAAAGGTGACGCCGTCTTCACAAAAGACGTCGTGACAGACCGCTGGGCGGGTGCCGATGGCGAATGGACGATCCCAGCCGACGCCACACTCGGGCAGTTCAGCGTGAGTATTGGCCACAAGGTCATTGAAACTCGAGTCCGCGAACGCAATGGCTTAACGGAAGAGTATCAGGTCGAGACAATTCAGCCGCTTGGCCAGGGAACATTCCGGGTCGAGGAATATCGCAAGCCGGAATTCGAAGTGACCGTCGATGCTCCCGACAAGCCGGTCAAACTCGGCGACGAAATCCAGGCGAAGATCACGGCTCGGTATTATTTCGGAGCACCCGTCGCCGAGGCCACGGTTCACTACAAAGTCGAACGCACAAAGAAGGATCAGCGGTGGTATCCGGTCGGTCGCTGGGACTGGCTGTACTCGCCCGGATACTGGTGGTTCAGCCCGAATTACGAATGGTATCCGGGCTGGAGCCGGTGGGGCTGCTGGGCTCCGATTCCGCCGTGGTGGGGCTGGAATCCTGATCCTCCGGAAGTCGTCGCCGAAGGTGATGCCGAGATCGGTCCGGACGGCACGTATCTAATCAGCATCGACACCGCCGCCGCTCTGCGAGAGCACAGCGACAGCGATCACAACTACAACATCACCGCCGAAGTCGTCGACCAGTCCCGCCGCACGATCATCGGCACCGGCAGCGTGATTGTCGCCCGCGATCCGTTCAAAGTGTTCGTCTGGACCGATCGAGGCCACTACCAGACCGGCGACACGGCCAACGTCGGCATTCAGGCTCGCACGCCCGACGGCAAGGGAGTCAACGGGACCGGCACGGCCACGCTGTTCTCCATAGCGTACGAACCGGGTTCCAACATGCCGAAGGAAACGGAAGTTGAGTCCTGGGACATAACGACCGACGATACTGGAAACGCATCCCTGAAGATGACCGTGCCTGATTCGGGCCAGTTCCGTATTTCGGTGAAAGTCACCGCCAGTGAGCCGACGGCGCTAGCCGCGGGCCCAGGCAGTGCGACCTCCACCAGCCAGCACCCGACGCTAACGCGTACGACTGACAAGGACGTCCAGGCACAGCTGGAAGGCGGCTACGTGTTCTTCGTTCGAGGCCCCAACGAAGACGGTTCGGGCTACCGCTTCAATGCGCTGGAGCTGATTACCGAAAAACGCGAATACCAGCCTGGCGAAAAAGTCAGCCTGCAGATCAACACGAACAAGGCAGACAGCACCGTGCTGCTGTTCGTCCGCCCAATGAACCGTCTGGTCCCCAAGCCGCAAATTCTGCGACTCGACGGCAAGAGCACGACGTTCGACCTCACGATCGAACGCCGCGACATGCCGAACATTTTCGTCGAGGCACTCACGATCACCGATGGCAAACTTCACAGCGAGATGCGCGAAATCGTCGTTCCACCGGAAGAACGCGTCGCGAATGTCGAAGTCCTGCCGTCCGCCGAACGTTACCGTCCCGGCGAAGAAGCGAAGGTAAAACTCAGGCTGACGAATCTTGAAGGCAAGCCATTCGTCGGAAACACGGTGCTGAGCGTTTACGACGCCAGCCTGGAATACATCGCGGCGAGTTCGATTCCCGAAATCCGTTCTTTCTTCTGGAACGTGCGGCGCTACCACAGCGTTCACAACGAAGCGACGCTGGACGACGTTTCTCAGCCGCTGCACCTGCCCGATCAGATCGCGATGCAGCAGCTCCACGGCAGCGACCCTGGCATGAGTGGTGGCGGGATGTTCGGCTACGGAGTTCATGGCGGCGGATTTGGCGGTCGCGGTCGAATGATGCCCGCCATGCTTAACGCGGTTACTGCCGTCGCTGGTGGCTCATCTGCCGCCGAGGTTCAGCCGGCGGTGCGCTCTCAGTTTGCCGATACCGCGTACTGGGTCGCGTCTGTCACTTCGAACAGCGAGGGCATCGTCGAAGCCAGTTTCAAAGTTCCCGACAATCTGACGACCTGGAAGGTCAAAGCCTGGACGCTCGGCGATGGCACGCGAGTCGGCCAGGGCAGCAGCGACATCATCAGCAGCAAGGATCTCATCATCCGGCCGCAGACGCCTCGGTTCTTCACAGAGACCGACCGCATCACACTGTCTGCCGTCGTGCACAATTACCTGACGTCAGCCAAGTCCGCCCGAGTCGTCCTGGAAACCGAAGGCGGGCAGCTCGAACTGCTCGGCGACGCCGAACGCATCGTGCAGATTCCCGCCGACGGCGAAGCGCGAGTCGACTGGAACGTCCATGTGGTCGCGTCCGGGACCACCACCGTTCGCATGAAGGCTCTGACCGACGAAGAATCCGACGCCACTGAACTGACCGTTCCCGTCAACGTCCACGGCATTCTGAAAACCGAAAGCTTCACCGGCGTCATCCGCCCGGACGGCGATTCGGCCACCGTCAATATCAACGTTCCCGCGGCAAGAATCGAAGAACAGTCGCGGCTGGAAATTCGCTACAGCCCGTCGCTGGCGTCCGCGATGGTCGATTCGTTGCCCTACCTGATCGACTATCCGTACGGCTGCACCGAACAGACGCTCAACCGCTTTCTGCCCGCCGTGATCACTCAGCGAACACTGCAGAAAATGGGAGTCAACCTGGCCGACGTTAAAGCGAAACGCACGAACCTGAACGCTCAGGAACTTAGCAACACCGCCGATCGAGCAGCTCAGTGGAAACGCTACGACCGCAATCCGGTCTTTGACGAAACGGAAATGAACGTCATCATCGCTGATGGAGTCAAGGCGCTGACGGAAATGCAGTTGTCCGACGGCGGCTGGGGCTGGTTCAGCGGTTTCGGAGAACACTCGACCGCTCACCTGACGTCGCAGGTTGTTCACGGCCTGACAATCGCTCAGAAGAACGACGTCGCAATTCTTCCCGACGTCATTCAGCGCGGAGTTGTCTGGCTGAAGAATTATCAGGCCACAGAACTGGAGAAGCTGCGCGAAGGAGACTGGCGCAGGGAACATCCGGACGAACTTAAGGACCGCCACAAGCCGTACAAGAACAAAGCCGACAACATGGACGCGTTTGTGGCGTTCGTCCTGACCGAACACGACGGCAGCGATCCCGCGATGAGCGACTACCTGTACCGCGATCGAGTCGACCTGTCCGTGTACGGGATGGCTCTGACGGGCCTGGTGTTGCATTCTGAAGCTGTCCCCTCGCCCCTCGAAGGGGAAAGGGCCGGGGGGGCCTGAGTGAGGGGTGATGCTCTCGACCGCCGCGACATGATCCTTCGCAACATCGAACAGTTTCTCGCCACCGATGACGAGAACAACACCGCCTGGCTGCGGCTTCCGGGCAACCTCTGGTGGTACTGGTATGGCAGCGAAAACGAAGCGATGGCTCGTTACCTGCAACTGCTGCTGAAAGTAAAGCCTGACAGCGAAACGGCTCCAGGCCTCGTCAAGTATCTGCTCAACAACCGAAAACACGGCACATACTGGAACAGCACCCGCGACACGGCGCTGGTCGTGGAAGCTCTGGCCGACTACATCGCGGCGACCGGCGAAGATCAGCCCAACATGACTGTCGAAATCCTGATCGACGGTCGTTCCCATAAGAAGGTGTCCATCACGCCGGAAACACTCTTCAGCTTTGACAACGCGATGGTACTGGTCGGTGATGCCGTGAAGACGGGAACTCACAAGATCGAAATTCGCCGCACGGGGACCGGCCCGCTGTACTTCAACGCCTACCTGACCAACTTCACGAAGGAAGACCCGATCACCGCCGCCGGACTGGAAGTCAAAGTGGCTCGGCGGTTCTACAAGCTCGAACGAGACGACAAAGACGTCAGCGTGCAGGGAGATCGCGGACAGGTCGTCAGTCAGCAGACGGCGAAATTCAAACGTATTCCGCTGGAGAATCTCGACAGCGTGACGAGCGGCGAGCTTGTCGAAGTGGAACTGATCGTCGACAGCAAGAACGACTACGAATACCTGATGCTGGAAGACCGCAAACCCAGCGGCTTCGAACCCGACGACCAGCGCAGCGGTTACGTGTTCGAAGGTCTGCGAGCCTACCGCGAACTGCGCGACGACCGAGTCACGTTCTTCCTGAGTACGCTGGCACGAGGACAGCACAGCATCAGCTATCGTCTGCGAGCCGAACTGCCCAGCGAACAAGTCAGCGCGCTGCCCACCATCATCGAAGGCATGTACGCCCCCGAACTGGTCGGCAACAGTGATGAATTTGATCTGCGGGTGCGTGATCGGTCGTGTTGGCCGTTCAACAATTGATCAGACTGATTTGTCCGATCCGACCAATCCGACTGATCTTATTCTGCAAGACCATGGCACGTTTTCGCAACAGCGGCGGTTATCGCAAGCTGGCTTCGTTTCAGACGTCGACGATCATCTACGACGCGACCGTCTGGTTCTGCGAGCGGTTTCTGGATTCGAGGTCGCGGACCGTCGATCAGATGGTCCAGGCCGCGCGGTCAGGTCGACAGAATATCGCCGAAGGCAGCCGAGCGTCCGCAACTTCGTCGCAAACTGAATTGCGGCTGGTAAATGTCGCTCGCGCCAGCCTGGAAGAACTGCTGCTGGACTACGAAGACTACCTGCGTCATCGGCGGCTGCTGCAGTGGGCGCCGGATTCCGCCGAAGCATCGGCAGTGCGCGCCGTGCCTCAGCGTTTCAGACAGGATCAGTCAGATCAGTCCAACCCGACGGATCTGACTGATCTTTCTGATGCCGACCGCTGGGC
>CAZHET010000265.1:0-9130 GCA_964531585.1 uncultured Planctomycetaceae bacterium
TCGGTAAGCTTGAACTTAACGGCGTCACGGTCCAGCGCGTTAATCTGCATATTGTCCATGACACGGAAGCTGTTTGCGGTGGAACCGGTCAGCGCGGTCACCGACACGCCTTCAAACCCCGCGGGCGCAACGATTGTGTTCTGCGTCACCAGACCATTGAGAATATCGCTGTTGTTGGCGGCATTGATACGGACGCCGGGAAATTCTGAGTCATCGATGGTGATCGCACCGACATCGGTGCCGCTGAGGCTGATGGAAATCCCCAGCCCGTTTCCACCCTCGTCCACACCGTTCACGGCCACGTCTTCAATGGCAATCGTGTTCAGTCCGGTGACGTTTGTCAGGTTGATTTCGATGGCCGTGCCGACGAACGCAGTGACGTCCGTGGATTCGATGGCAATGCTTTCCAGATTGACGTTGGACAGGTTGATTGTCAGTGCCTTGCCAGCCGAATTCAGCACGGCATCTTCAATCACCACCGAGTCGTGCGCGCCCAGGCGGCTGTTGTTCACCACGACCGTGCCGGATGCGTTGATAAAGTCGCCGACGTTGCTGCTGTTAATCACCAGCGCCGTCAGCAGAGCACGGTCCTCCAGCAGTTCGGTCGCCTGCGTCGGACGCCGCGTCTTGACCAGACGACGTCCCGCGTGCGCGCGGTTGCCAGGTGCAGAAAACAGGTGGCGCTTAGCGGCGGATAGCCAGGTATTCAACAGCATGGCAGTTAACCCAGAGTTTGAAACTGAAAGGACAAGAACCGCTTGACGTGGCAGGATTTATAATCCCTGCGGCGTGCTGTGACACGTCCGAAACGGGGTTATGCGAGACTCAACGCCTAAAACCAAGACGCAGACGGCATAGATTAAGCAACACAAAACGGATGGCGGAAGGATCGGCAAGACTGGAAGGACGGGCGATTGATGCCGGGCTGTCTGTGACGCAGGCGTTGAACCAGGCGAACTCTGCACTCTTCACCGTGGGCCTCCCTGCGGGCTGTCGAAGTACCAGCGAGTCCTCGCACGACGGCTCCCCGATGCCGTCGAACCATCTCACACGGATTTCGATGGCTTCGGAGAGCCTCTGAACAGCGGCAACCGGACTGCCACCTTGCACACGGTGCGCAAACGGTGGACAACTTCGCGCACGATGAGCGCGCGGTTCTGCGGATACGAACATTCTTATCCAAGATTCGGTCTGTGGCGGCTGTGAGGTTGAACAAATTCGAACTGCCGGCGAGGTACTCAAACATTTGGACGGCTCAGAAGTTAGTCCGTCGGCACAGGATAGTTGAATCGCCAAGGAGACGCCGAGAGCAATTGTTTCCAACAAGGACCAGTAAGATCGGGACCTTTAGGAGGTTTGCTGCGACCCGGCAGGTGGCGGTTCGCAAGCGCCTTCCAACACCGAAACTCCGCACTCCGCCAAGACGTTGTCGGCTGAATGCTCGCGGTGACCGGATTCTGCCCCGTCGTCATCAGGGCGGGAGGACTGGACCATTTGCGGCCGCTGCGGCGACACGCAGGCGTGAGTTTTCCGGAAATTCCGAGGCGGCGCGGGATTCTGCGAATTGACGGAAGTCATTATGGGAAAACGGATTACAACAACTTTGCGAGGGTCGTCGTGGAGGATATTTGATGATTTCCGGAAAAAAAACGCAAGAAACCACGTCCGGTCCCAGGCTGCTCAAACGATTGGACGGCTGGTCGGTCCTGTCGCGATGCTACCCAGTGATTTCAGAAACACCACGAACCGGCTATCGCGGCGACCAGCACACAGAGTTCCGGAACACAGCATTCGCACCACTTGAGAGATCTGCATCGAATCCGGGCGCTGTAGCTGTCGCCGCGTTTTTCTTGCGCGCCGTTTTCGTTCGCGCGCAGTGTGATTTTCCGGCGAATTGTGCCTTCCACTTCCCGCCACTGCCGGTTTTTGCTACACCGCGGATACCGGTAATTTCTGCAGGGAAGTGTCTGCCATGAATCTGGCTCTCGCCGCGGTCTTTCTGCTGAGCCTCGTTTTCCTCGTCATGGTGTATGGCGAGAAACTGAGTCTGGTGGAATTCTTTGATGGTCGCTGGTTGACTGCGACCAGTGACAAGCTGGCGGAATCGTGGGATCGTCTCTGCGACGGGCTTGACGCAGCGTGGTGCTTTGTCACCGACCACTGCTGGTGGGTGACCGCCGCCGCGTCCGGCACAACCGGCGTCGTGCTGATCGCCCTGATGATGTTCAGCGGTCTGTCGGAAGAAGCACAGGCTGTCAGGTTTGACGACCAAACGCTGCTGAATGCCGGTAGCGTGCTGGACTATACCCCGATCATCGGAGCAGTCACCCGCGGCATCCCGGAGTCGCCTGGCGTGCTGCCCGAAGCCGGGGTGTCCAATCTGGTAGAACAGTTTCGGTCCCTGAACCGGTATCGCCTGCCCGAAGTGGACCTGCTTGCCGAATATCCGGAACGCAACGACCTGCGCCCTGAAATCTCGCTGCAGCCGGATTCCGATTTTCCGCCGCTGTTCGAATTTGATGACCTGCGTCGCAACAACCAGCGCGGCAGATTTCCTGAGCCGGTGCTGAGCCGGGAAACGGATCGCAACTGGCTGTCCGGGCCGGAACTTCGACTGAGCATCGATCCCACAGGTCGGGAGTTCGCACTGCGCGGCCGGCCGATTGCCGCTCCTGCCCTGACGGAGACGGTTCAAAGAGCGATCACGTCTCTGCGATGGACCAGGGACGACTGGCTGGCTTCCGCTTACCGCCTGCCGCGAAGGGACGACACTCTTCACCTGGCGGCACCGCTGCGGGAGGATTCCGAATTTGCTGTGCGGGACCTGCAGGCGCGAGTCGACGTGATTCCCGGGCGGATGGTGGCGTCGAGCGACCTGCGAGTTGAGAAAGTCACACCGGAAGCCCCGGCGGACGGAGGCTTCAGCGTCCAGATTCGCGTTCAGAACACGGGCCGCGGTCGCATCAGTGGCTTGCTGCTGAGGGAAGTGCTGCCCATTGGCTGGCAGCCCACGAATATGCAGCCAGCCGGTGTCTATCGGTCCGGAATTGTGACGTGGCTGATTGACGAACTGGATCCGCTGGCGGAACGAGTCTACCGGCTGGACCTCACATCAGATCGCCCCGGCCGCTACGAATCGCTGACGGAAATTTCGGCGGTTGCCGCGGTGACGAGCCCGACGACCGTACAGTCCGGACGCTCAACGAACCGCAGTCCGCTGCCGCCGGTCAGACGCCCGGATGTTCGGCTGAAGCTGGAAAAGCCCGTCGGAATCGTGCCGGTCGGCAAGGTCTTCGAAGTCTACTTCAATCTGACAAATGTTGGCACGATTGCGGCGGAAGGCGTTGACCTGCGGGTCACTCTGGACCGGGGACTTGGTCACCACACGCTGGACGATGCAGAGCCTGTCCGCCGCATCGAAAACGGGATCGCTCGGCTGGCAGCCGGGGATTCTCGCCGCATTGTGCTGAAGCTGCGAGCGATCCGGCCGGGGCTGCACATCGCCACGGCGGAAATGCTGCTCCAGGAAGCACAGCTTGATCTGGTCACGTTCGAAGTGGACGCCGACGACCGGGCTCCCACCGACCGGCCTCCTGACACGCGCTCACCGCGGATGTTCGAGTAGACTCACAGCGTTTCGCTTTCACCGGCCTGCTGTGTGCATACTGCGTGTCGCGTGATTCGCTTGCGGATGGTGAACAGCGCCACCAGCGCCGGACGGGGAAACAGCAGCCGCGATCTCAGGCCCCTCCAGCCGCTGTGGTGCTGAAACTCGATGTGTTCGTGCACCTCTGTCGTGGAATCATCGATCGCCGAAAAGCGATGCGTGTGCCGCCAGAACTTCATCGGGCCTGCCGCCTGGGTATCCGTGAATCCACTGGTGCTGACGTCGGAATGCACGGCCTTCCAGTAGACGGGCAGTGGTCCCATCCACATGGTGAATTCGTAGACAGACCCTTCGGCGACGGGTTCCGCACGATGAACGTGCATAATCACGAGCGGTGGCTTCAGCCTGCGGAATGCGTCCGGGCGAAAATGAAACTCGGAAACACTCGCCAGTGGAGCGTCGACGGTGAAGCGGTAATCGAAAATTGTCATACGCATGTGTCTCCGTCGGCCCGCTTGTCGCAATGCGGCCGGCAGGCGGGAATCGTTTCAATACTTCGTTATTTCAATGACTCGCAGGGAATAAGGATCGTGCGGAAAATAAGTGTCTGACCCCAATTGTGCGAAGCACCCGAAGGGCCGGTTCCCGGCAATTGGGGTCAGACACTTTTTTTCCGCTCATTGCTAACGTCCACCAACCGCGGCTTCTGTCCCCGCCCGTGCAACTGGCAGATTCGCCACAGGTTGCGGTTGCTGCCTGAATTATGGTCTGTCGGATCGGCCGTTTTTCGTGACACTGCGTTTTGTGAGCTAGAGTTGCCAAAACGCAACACTCTTCGAATTCGGCACGTTGCCGTTTCGGAACGATATCCCGTTTGACGACTGAATGCTCGCTGGGGAGTTTTCCAGATGTTTCGCCTGATCAATCGCCTGCTGAACGACGACCGGGGCATAATTCTGTCGTCGGAAGTCATACTTGTGGGCACGATTCTTGTGCTGGGTTCCATCGCCGGACTGACCAGTCTGCAGTACGCGGTGACCCACGAACTGAACGACGCGGCAAACGCTTATGATTCCCGCTCGCAGTACGGAGGTTCGGGCAACACATACGGCGTTCACGACAGCGCCGCCGTGCCGGAAGTTTCCTGCAATTATGGTGGCTGAGGGAACCGGTAATCTGCTGCCGGCGCGACCCGGTTCGCGTCACAGCACGAACTGACACACGAAAGCCCGGCCCGCCTGCAACGGCGGACCGGGCTTTGTTCGTTTCGCAGGGAATTCGGTGAATACCCTGTCCCGCAGGTCCAGTGTGCGACGGTCTTGCCGGATTTTTCAGCCTGCTTGCCGGATTCTCTAAAGTCCGGGGGTACTTCTTGCGACGGCTGATCGTGTCGCCGTAGGATGCCGATAAGACGACAGACGGCCCCTTCGGGCACTGGTGGCATCTTTGGACGACGATGCCTGCAGTTCAGCGTTTCGTGAAATGGCAGCACGCGCAACAGGTGACATCGCGATGAGTAAAAAGCAAGTCCTGGCTTTGACGGTCTTCACCGGCACCTTTGGCGTTCTGCTGATAGTCTGCCTGCTGTGGGGAGTTCTGTTTGGCGGATCGGGTGGCAGCATTTTCTCCAGCATCATGCCTGCCGTGATCTGGGTACTGGCGTTTCTCGCAGCACTCGCGACGGCGATTGCTCCGATCGCCACGTTTCTGTACTACCCTGCTGACGGTGCAGCCGCGACGACTGCGCTCGCAAGCCCGGAAGCGTCTCCGGCAGAACAGGCCGCAGACGAAGTCGACGAGGCTGCCGATGACGAGTCATTCGAAGATACTCTGGACGGTGAAGAGGCCGTCGACGAGGGCTTTGACGAAGAGTCCGCCGACGAAGAAGTGCAGATGTTCGATGACGGATTTGACGACGAAGAGCTGGATGACTTCGAAGACGACGAAGACTTCCGCTGATCATTGCGGGTAAACCAGATCGAACTGCGGGCTTCCGGTGACCGGCCACAGCACCAGAAAATGATGCACGGCATCGCTGACAAACAGCGCCAGTCCGACGACCAGCAGCCATTTGGACGCGACGGGAAACCGTTCCCAGAGCCAGCACGCCAGCAGCATCGCACCGCCGCCAATGTAGCCGTGATGAATGCGAATTCCGCAGGTCAGCATTCCGATGGTTGAAGCCGTGTGCTTCGTCGATTCCAGGCGGCAGCCGAATCGCAGTAAGCAGGTGACGGCTTCGATGACGATTGTCAGCAGGATCGACGGTGTGAACACGCCGGCAACGGAACGCAGATTTGCGCGGGATGTGTGTGAACGAATGCTGCGGCTGATTGCCGGCGGAAAATCAACCGACGGCAGAGTGCCACTGCGGGAACCGGTCGCCGGAGTCCGGAATTCGCCTGTCGGCCGGCCGGGGTTTCGTGAACCTGAATCTCCGGGCTGTGTCATGAAGCCTTCCCATAAATTCCACAGGATAACTTACCCAACGGCAGGGAAACTGCCACAATCCCGGCTTCGAAATTCTTCCGGCTGAGCGGTCTCGCTTCGAGACAACTCAGTCGTTTTCTGTTTTCCGGCCTGCCTGATCCCGGCTGTGGTCAGGTGCAACAGTTCTCATCCTGCCATGCCCCGACATCTGATTTCATTGTACGACCTGACGCCCTCGGAAGTGACGGAGATTCTGGACGTCGCGACGGAGCTGAAACGGAAGTACAAGCAGAACGACCGCCCGCAACTGCTGCCGGGACGGTTGCTGGTCCAGATGTTTGAAAAGCCGTCCCTGCGCACTCGCAACAGCTTCGAAGCCGCAATGGTCAATCTGGGCGGATCCGGCATCTTTCTGACCACTGCCGAAGCGGGCCTGAATGGCCGCGAATCGCTGCATGACGTCGCAACGGTTCTGAGTTCCTACAGCGATGTCATCACCATGCGCACGTTTTCCCACGGGCTCATTGAAGACTTTGCCGGCCACTGTTCGTGCCCTGTAATTAACGCGCTGTCTGATGACCGGCACCCGTGCCAGGCGCTTACGGACCTGCTGACTCTGCGTGAAGTTCTGGGAGATCTGCAGGGCCGCCACCTGGTCTTCGTGGGAGACGGCAACAATGTGTCCAGATCCCTGGCGATCGCTGCCGCGATGACCGGAATGAAAATGACGCTGGCGGTGCCCGAAGGCTTCCAGTTGTGCAGCGGATTTGTGGAAGAACTGACGCAACGTTTCCCGGACGCTCAGTTTGCTCAGTCGCATGATCCGCAGTGTGCGGTGGCGTCGGCAGATGTGATCTATACCGATGTCTGGGCCAGCATGGGCCAGGAGGAAGAAGCCGACCGTCGGAAGAAGGCTTTCGCCGCTTTTCAGGTGAATAGCGAGCTGCTGAAGGCGGCCCCCAAACATGCCCGAGTCATGCATGACCTGCCGGCGAAGCGAGGTCTGGAAATTACCGATGAGGTGATGGACGGCCCGCAAAGCATCGTGTTTCATCAGGCCGAGAATCGCATGCACCTTGCCCGCGGGCTGTTTGCGTGGCTGCTCGGCTAAGGATCGTGCGGAAAATAAGTGTCTGACCCCAATTGTGCGAAGCACCCGAAGGGCCGGTTCCCGGCAATTGGGGTCAGACACTTTTTTCCGCTCATTGCTAAGCGATCTGATGCGGCGGCCGAGTCAGTTCTTCCTCTGCTCTTTCGCCCACTGGTCCTTCAGCGTCACGGTGCGGTTGAAGACCAGTTTGCCGGAGCGGCTGTCCCTGTCGACGCAGAAATAGCCCAGCCGCTCGAACTGGCAGCGATCGCCCGGTTGCGCACTGGCCAGCGACGGTTCAAGTTTTGCCTGGACCACGTTCAGGGAATCCGGGTTGAGATTGCTCTTCCAGTCGAGCGACTCGTCATCGACATCGTCCGGGTCTTCCTTCACAAACAGGTGGTCGTACAGCCTGACTTCGGCATCGACAGCATGAGCCGCACTGACCCAGTGCAGAGTGGCTTTGACTTTGCGACCGTCGGGAGCATCTCCTCCCCTGGTTGCCGGATCGTAGGTACAGTGAATTTCCGTGATACTGCCATCCGCACCTTTAACAACATTCGTGCATGTGATGAAGTAAGCCCAGCGGAGACGAACCTCGCGGCCTGGTCCCAGCCGGAAGAACTTCTTCGGCGGATCTTCCATGAAGTCGTCACGTTCGATGAACAGTTCACGGCCGAATGGCACCGTGCGTGACCCCGCCGATTCGTCTTCCGGATTGTTGATGGCGTTGAGTTCGTCGGTTTGATCTTCCGGGTAGTTCGTGATCACGACCTTCAGCGGATTCAACACGGCCATCCGGCGCTCAGCCCGCTTGTTCAGATCGTCGCGAATGTGGTTTTCCAGCACGACCATATCGGTGACCGCGTTTTGCTTGGTCACTCCCACGTACGCGCACAGATTTCGAATCGACTCGGGCGTGTAGCCGCGGCGGCGCAGCCCGCACAGCGTCGGCATCCGCGGATCATCCCAGCCGGTCACGTGCCCCTCGTTGACCAGCTGCAGCAGGCGCCGTTTGCTCATCATCGTGTGTGTCAGGTTCAGTCGGTTAAATTCGATCTGCTGCGGATGATGAATTCCCAGAGCCTCGCAGAACCAGTCATACAGCGGCCGGTGGTTTTCGAATTCGAGCGTGCAGATGCTGTGAGTGATCCCTTCAATGGAATCCGACTGTCCGTGAGCCCAGTCATACGTCGGATAAATGCACCACGAGTTTCCGGTTCGGTGATGTTCGGCGTGGCGAATGCGGTACATGATCGGATCGCGAAGCAGCATGTGCTTGTGAGCCATATCGATTTTGGCCCGAACGACGTGTTCGCCTTCCTGGAACTCACCGGCTTTCATTCGCCGCAGCAGATCAAGGTTCTCGTCGACAGAACGACTGCGATACGGGCTGTCTGAACCAGGTTCCGACGGAGTGCCTCTGCCGGACCGGATTTCGTCCAGTGACAGGCTGCACACGTAGGCCTTTCCGTCACGAATTAGCTGTTCAGTCCAGTCGTAGATCTGTTGAAAGTAGTCGGACGCATAAAACAGCCGGTCTTCCCAGTCAAAGCCCAGCCAGCGAATATCGTCCATGATGGAATTGACGTATTCGGTGTCTTCCTTCTCCGGATTCGTGTCGTCGAACCGCAGATTGCACAGCCCGCCGTACTCGCTGGCAATGCCGAAATTCAGACAGATCGACTTGGCATGACCGATGTGCAGATACCCGTTGGGCTCGGGAGGAAACCGGGTGTGTACGCGACCGTTCCATTTTCCGGTGCGATTATCCTCTTCGATGATCTGACGAACGAAGTCACGTCGTTCGGTGGTGCCGGAATCCGACATGCGGGCTCTCTAACGGGGTGGCGAATGCGGTTTGTGCTGGAATCAGGCAGCTTAAAGGGACGGACCATAGCGGCGTTTTCGCGTTCGTGCCATCCATAAGTCGGCGCGGACGTCGGGGCAGGCGGCAACGCCGTTAAGAGTTTTTCCCCCGGAAAACACGCTCGTTTAACCCG
>CAZHET010000266.1:0-5042 GCA_964531585.1 uncultured Planctomycetaceae bacterium
ATGACCGCATCCAGTCCGGCAGACGTTACTTCCATCAGCGGACGAAAGCCGCCACCGGCGACGTTGCTGACGACGATGTCGAGCGTGCCAAAGTGCTCCGCGGTGGCCTTCACCAGCGCGTGAGCGTCTTCGCGAAGCGACACGTCGGCTCGCACCGCAATCGCGTCGGCTCCGAGCGCCTTGATCGTCGCGACGGTCTCGCGGGCGGCATCGGGAGACGACAAATAGTTGACCGCGACGTTCGCGCCCGACTGTGCCAGGCGGATCGCGCAGGCTCGCCCGATTCCCCGTGATGCCCCGGTCACCAGAGCCGTCTTGTCATGGAATGTGAACACTCACAATGTCCTTGTTGAAGCTATCGGCGCTGGACCTGCCGCCATTGAACCTGGCGGCGATGAACACTTCTGCGATGAACACTTCTGCGATGAACACTGCGGCAGCGCAGATTCTGGCCCGTCATCGGAAGGCACCTCATTGCGGATCTGGTCATGCACGAACTGCTGAAACGTGTTCAGGCGTTCTTCGCAGCGACCCAGAATTGCCGGCCGGTGTGCGGCGGTCACACCTGCCTGCACATGTGGGTACATGCGAATATCTTCGCGCAGAATCTGCATCGCCAGTCGGGCGGTGAACTGTCTCCAGCACGATGCCGTCAGTCGCGACACGGGATTCGACCGCTGGCTGCACAGCCCGAACTGCCACGCCTGGCTGACCGAAGTGACGGCCGTCACCGGGCTCACCGTCTGCACGACCGTCAGCGAATCGGTATGGCTGACGAGCAGATTTGGCAGCACGTGATGGTGTTCGTATTGCCCGGAAAACTGCACTCCCAGCACTCGGTGAATGAATGCCTCCACCGTTTTCAGCACCCGGTCAACCAGACGCGGCGTGTTGAATGACGTGAAGAACGACGTGGAATTGTCTGCGAACGCATGACGGCTGAGTTCTTCGCCAGGATCGATTCCGAAAGTCGCCGGATGCACTTCCGGAATGTGATAGCTTTCCAGCGACGCCTCGATGGGAATTTTCCAGTTGGCAGAGAACTCCAGCCGTCGGTGCATGGAAAGCGTCCATGCCGGCTGCGAGAACCATTCCGCGAACTGATCAAAGTGAATCCCCAGCCACTCTCGCAGCGTCGGACCGTCAGGACGGCAGCGTACAAAGATGAAATCTCCGCACTTGTCGAGAGCGAACTCCTGCAGGCGGTACGTGTCGCGATCGAAGTCGGGGAAGTTGCGTGCCGCGGGGATCCGCCGCGTGCGTCCGTCGGAACCGTACTCCCAGCCGTGGAACGGACACTTGAGCTTTTCAGCGTGACTGTGTGTCGCTGCGACCAGTCGGCAATGGCGGTGAGCACACACGTTGTGCAGCGCTACGAGCTTCCCATCGAAGTTGCGAACCAGCACCGGAATGCCGCCGATCTCAGAGGCGACCTGATCGCCGGATCGCTTCAGCGTCGATGCCACAGCGACCGGCTGCCAGCAGCGGCGGAACAGCGCGCGCACTTCCTGCTGATGCGAAGCCTCACTGCTGTAGTCATCAGGCGACAGCGGCGAAACAAAGGATACGGGACTTTGGTACATAACATCGACGGTGGAGCAGATGGGCAAGTGTGGTTAGCGAAGCCAGGAAATCCAGCAGCCGGCCACATGGAGTATCAGATCTGCATTGTTGCCAATCAGTTGAAAATCACAGACGGCACCTTCCGAATCGGCGATCATTTGCGGAATGATGACATCGCAGGGTTCTCCCGGATCCGGCAGGCGTCCAAAGCTGATCGTATCAAAGCTGACCGGCAGACTCGGCTGCCGATGCCGCTGCCAGGCTGTCCAGGCAACAGTGTACAGGCAGGCGTCCAGCGTCGCGCAGGGGATTGTGAAGCCGCTCGCCCGATCGGGACCGAACAGTTGAACGGGTGCAGAAGCGGCGATACGACCAACGGCAGAGAGTCGTCCCAGCCCGACCTTTCGCAGTTCCTGAAACTCCGGTCCGTGATAGACCAGAGCATCGGGAGCCACATACTTGATTCTGCTCCATTCCAAAGATTCCGCCGGGTCCGCCTGCCCGACACCGACAGATTTGCTGACGGAATCATTCAGGTGACCCGTTTCGCAGGTGACTTCAAAGTAGACTCGTCCTTCTTCGACCAGTCGGCCATCGCGACGGCGCACGTCGGCCAGCAGTCTTGCGTGAATCACGCCCGGCCGCAGTTCGGTAGTTTCGATCGTCACTGCCATCGGATCGTCCGCTGCGAACCGAATGGCCTGGAAAGCTTTCGCGTCCTTGCAGCGGGTCACTTCGCTGCCGCCGCTCATCTGTCTGGCCGCCTCGCACATGAGTTCGAGTGCCACAACATACGGCAGAGTTGGCTGCTGCCTGACCCGGTGCTGCGAAAGAAATCGGTCAGCGACCGGATCGAGTGTCACCGTGACTGATTGTATTCCCCCGGTGCGATCAATGCGCGCTGTCTTCAGCAGTGGGAGTACGTGAGACGAACATCCTCGCCGGGCCGCTCCAGTCTGATTCGGAAAGAATTTTTTCAGATACGCCGCATCGGTGATCAGAACTTCTGATTCATCGCCGCCAAATTCCAGCTCATTCAGAAAATGCCGCAGTCCGTCACGAGCAGGCATGAACTGCATATCAATCATTTCCAAAGCCAGCCGTGCTTCCGGCTTGGTGGCCATGCCGATGTCGTCCCACGCGTGCCAGTGGAACGTCGTACTGCGAACGTCCGGACGTTCTTCACGATACCTGTCGACCAGTTTGGCCAGCATGTCGTTCGCCAGCGAATAGTCGGTATGTCCGTTCGCGCCGAACCGCCCGCTGATCGAACCGAATGCGGCAAACCAGTCCAGCGGATCATCCGCGGTGACCTGCATCAAAGCCAAAGTGCCGTCGATCTTTGGACGCAGGCACTTTTCAACCTTGTCGAGTCGTTTGCGATCGAACCGTGAATCCTGCCCTGCTCCGGCTCCGTGCAGCACTCCGCGAATGGGGCCGTGCTGATCCCGGACTCTGGCTGCCACGCGACGCAGCGCATCGACGTCCGCCACATCGCAGCAGTGGTACTCGGCGGTGATGCCCTGAGCGGCGCAGGCTCGAAGCGTGGCGTCAATCTCCACCGCCTTCTCGGTGTTTCGCCATGCCTCGACGGGACTTTGCCCCTGCTCAGAAGCTCGCCGCATGACCTCCCGCCGAAACTCACTGCGGTTGCCTGCTGCCGCGCGGTCGGCATCAGACAGTGCAGGATGTGGAGCGGTGCCGAGCAGATGAAGCTTCAAATCGTGCCGCCGAGCCAGCTCCATGGCGGTCGCAGCGGTGATGCCGCGGCCGCCGCCCGAAATGAGCCATGCTCCGCCGCGCGTGATGAGTCGGCTGTCGCTTGCTTCGGCTGTCGTCTCCAGTGCAGCTGGTATTGCCTGGACGACAGAACGCTCACGACCGTCGAACGCGATTTCCATGTCGTAGGACGGAGCCGCCAGTTCTGCAAGGATCTCGTCCACAGCCCGTTCGGCTGCACATTCCGGAGCGATATCGGTGACCTTCATCGGCGTTGTGCGGAAGCCTCGCATCCAGGCTTCGATCAGCATTGCCTTGACCAGACCGCCCATGCATTCCGGACTTTGTGTGAGGCGGTTGCTGAAAGCGAAGTCGCCGCCCAGCCGGGTGGCACAGACGACACTTGCTTCGTCCATCACATCTGCTTCGATCATCTTCTGCATCCAGAGCTGGCAGATTCGGAACGGTGTGCTGAGTGCCGCCGTCCGTCGCCGAGCCCATTCGTTGGTGCGAAGGGAAGTGAGCGCGCGGTCGTCGTGAGCCATCATCAGAAACAGATGCGGCGTCAGTTGTGTGCTCCACAACTGTTCGAGTCGTTGTTCAACATCCGCCGAATCGCCTTCCGTCGCCACAACATGTGCCGTTTGTCCGAGACCGCGAATTCGTTCGGCCAGACGTTCAGAAAGTCGTCCGGTTCCCAGAATCAGCGCGGGACCATGCAACTCCGGAACTGCGGGAACGCCCTCACGCCGCAGCGACGGTGCGGTTCGCAACGCGAAGCGGTGAGTGCCCGGGCCGGGATCGGCACTGCTGGAATCATGTCGCGGCTGAACATCCCCGCAGCCTGCCGCACTCCGGACGCTGCGCCCCGCGCTCTGTGCGCTGTGCCGTTGCAGCACATCCACGGCCCGTCTGACGGCGGCCAGCATCACGCCGGCTCCGTCAGCCAGTCCGCGCATGCCTGGTGTCGCATCGAACTGTTGTGTCGCATCGAACTGTTGTGTCGCACCAGCGTTGGTAAGCTGCGAACGGTCGTGCAGCAGCCGCAGTGTCGCTCGTATTTCATCGCGATAACGTCGACCGACATCACGGAGCCGTTCGTAGTCACCGGATGTTTCGCCGTGGGCCGAAGCTGCTGTGTGAAACAGTTCTTTCCACGAGTTGAGCACGTTGTCGGTCGGCTCGACTCCCCGAACTGCATCCGCTTGCCTGTCCACATCGGCACCATGCGTGCCGTTACGATGCCACCGTGTATGCGTCGTCTGCAATCCGGCAACCGCGGATCCAGTCGATGGGTTGCCGGCACCGTTACCGGTGCCGATGCCGGCACGCGGTGATAACTTCGAAGGCGCTGCTGTCATGCGCTCAGAAACAGCGGACGTTGTGCCAATTTGCATATCGACTGCATGGCGTTCCGTCACCGTATTGGTGATGGGAACCGGATCAGCGACAGTCATGTGACCCAGCACAAATTCACGAATCGATCGCAGAGTCACAAAACGCGTTTGAGTCAGCGCTTCGACGGAGACCGATGTCAGGTTGTACTGTTCTCGAAGTTCGCCGACCAACTGAGCCTGCTTGATGCTGTCCAGCCCGAGATCCGCTTCCAGGTCCGCATCGATATCGACAACGTCGCGCGTGTAGCCGGTTTGATCGACGACAAAGTCGATCAGCAGCTCGTCCAGTTCCGCGGCACCAGGCAGCGGTCTGGAATCTTGTGGAGTGCGCGAACCCCCGAAATCTACCGTCCGTTCCGAGGC
>CAZHET010000266.1:5052-9106 GCA_964531585.1 uncultured Planctomycetaceae bacterium
CGGTGATGTGGTCCGTGGTAATTCCTCACGTGGCGGAGTGGCGGCGACTGCATCGCCCGTTGCTTGTCCGGCCAGTTGAACCGCGATCCCTGCGGCGTCCGCAAGTGTTCTGACATCTTCCAGTTTCAGATCTGACGGAGCGACATTCAGATCGCGCCATGCCGCCAGTTCGCCGATGATTTGTGCCTTCTTGATACTGTCGATGCCAAGGTCCGCTTCCAGATCGGCGTGTGCATCGACGACGGATCGGTCGTAACCGGTCAGTTCGACGACAAGGTCGATCAGGAACTCTTCGATTTTCGCGTCTGCCGAATTCTCTTCGTCTGTCGAGCGAATCGTCGCGGGTTGCGGAACCGCTCGTTCCGTTGCCGCTTCGTGTTCTGTGGCAGCGGGAGGCCTGTCCAACAATGTCCCGACCGGTACACCGTCGACATCCTGCTTTCGCCGACCGGATGCCGTGACGTCCAGCATCACGATTTTGTCTGCCGTGCCCGGACGCATGTGTCCCGACAGAAACTGCGAAGGCCCCCGTGGCTGCGTGTTGCTGTCGAGTCCTGTGCATTCCAGTACAGCCTGAATCAAACGCAGTCGTTCTGCAGTGGATTCTCCGGGGACGTCCGCGCTGATGCACAGTGCTCGGTCGCCGGCGATCTCGCGGTTCATGCGTGTGAGGACGTTGTTCGGTCCGACTTCCAGCAGGACGTCGCAACCATCGTCGAGCAGGCGGCCAATTGTCGACGTCCACATGACCGGCCTGGTCAGTTGACGCACAAGGCTGTCGCGCACGCCGGCCGGCTCACACAGATAACGGACGGTGGTTGCCGAAAGAAATCCGCAGACCGGAGGTTTGAGGGCAACGGATTCGCACAACTGAGCGAACAGCTCTTCGGTACCGGCCAGCAACGGCGTATGAAAAGGAGCGGGGACAGACACTTCAACGTGTGGCAGATTCGCAGCACTCAGAATCCGCCGCGCCTCACGCAGCGAATCGACATCGCCCGCGACAACAGTCTGGCGGGGTGTGTTCAGGTGGCTGACAAAGACCGGCAGGTCCGAGGTGGCAAACGCAGCACGAATATCGCTGGCCGTACCGCGCACCGACAACAAGCCTCCGGAACGAGTCGACCGGGTGAGAATCGCATCGGCTCGGTGACGAGTCACCTCGACGGCAGCTTCCAGACTCAGCACACCGGACTGCACAGCCGCCGAGAATTCGCCGAAACTGTGGCCCGCGACGGCGTGTGGGGCGGCAACGCGTCCCGACAGGAGTCGCGCCAGAGCCGTTGAGACTCCCAGAACCCACAATTGAGCCAGCCAGACATCTTTCCCAACCGGCGGCGCGTTCTGGTTCTTCCAGTGGTCGCTCAACGCCGTCATACCGCGGCTTTGCAGAATCGCATCCAGCGAGGCAAGATGATCACCGGCTTCGGCAAATTCACTGAGCACTCCTGGGCGGCCAGGATAGTGCGACCCCTGGCCAGGGAATAGCCATGCCAGCCGCGGTGATTCCGCAGGGTGCGACCAAAACACCAGCCGCTCGCGATCTGCAACGCGCCTTCGCACGCCCTGATGCCAGAGCGACTGAGCGGCGCTGAGACGCGCGGTGAACTGGTCCGGCCTGTCTCGCAGAATGGCAATGCGATACTGATCGCCCGGCGTGAACTGTGGCACTCCGAGCTTCGTGGCCGTGTCGGGAGATTCCACGGCGCTGCGAATCCGATCTGCCAGCTCCTGTTCCGTCCGCCCTGCCAAACGCAGGACACGACCGGACTTCGGACCGACTTCGCGAAGACTCATACGAACCACGGTACCGACCGGGAGCGTTGTCACTTGCTGTGGAAGTGCGTCCGTTCCCATAGCGGCTTCGGCAGTGACTCGTGCTGGCTCCTGAGGCGGCATCGCGCGGGGTTCTGGCGGGCTTGCTTCGGTCCGGACTTCGATCGCACGTGTCTTCGTGTGCGTCGCCGGTGCCGGCCCAGGCGACATCACCATCTCGAGACCGAAGCCGTCGTCGTTGCTTGCGGCAATCGTCACGGAGCGTCCGCGGGAATTCATTTCGTCCGACGTCGTCGGTGATTCCGTCAGTGTCTCTGCGACGGTTCGCACCAGAGCGTGGCTGCCCGCGAGATAGCCGACGCTCCGAATCAGACGCACATCGTTCGAATCCATGCCGGGCGGCGAACCTGTTGGCTCCGTCTGCCGGACGTCGCTAATAGTGCCGTGGACAGTCAGGCCGCGTGCGACTGCGTCACTGAGACGGCACAGCAGCACCACCGCAACACCTTCGCCTGGCAGATATCGCGACCCGTCATCGGGAATGTCAGCCGGGTCACCACTGGCAACCAGACGACCTGACAACGCGAGTTGTTCAAACGCATACAGGTTCATCGCCCGACAGCCACTGCCGCAGATCATCAGATCGCGCTGTCCACTGCGCAGTTGTTCCACTGCGTTGGACAGCGCCAGCAGCGATGAAACTTCGTCGGCATCCATGGCGTACGCGCCGCCCATCAGGTCAAACGTCTTCGCCACACGTGAGGCCAGCGTGCTGGCTGTAAAGCTGCCGGTTTCGTCCAGCAAAGCCGGTCGGTGGCGCAGGACCACTTTGCGATACTCCTGCGCCGCAGCCTCTGCCGCAGTGAGGTCCATTCCCTGTTCGGTTAACGCGGACTTCAGCAAGCGGCAGATCTCCGGCAGTCGCATTCCCACCTGCAGCGTGTCGCTGAATTCGCCTCCGAAGACGTTTCCGACCGAAACGCCGACCGACTCCCGGTCGAACGGCCACGGATCAGACGGAGTCGCGACACCGCATTCCGCGGCCGCCTGAGCGACGGCGTCCAGCAGCATCATCTGCAGCGGATTCGCCTGCTGCACCTGTTTCGGTGGAATGCGGAACTTCTGGCCGTCGAACTGATAGTCGCGTACGAAGCCGCCCACGTTCGTCGGGCAGCCGGAGGGATGCGGCGAACGATGCGGGCGGACTCCCGCGGCGTCCCGCCATCGCTCCGCCGGAGCAGGCCCCAGCGCCGAACGGCCTTCGTTCAGCATCGCCTGGAATTCTGTGACGCTGCCTGCTCCCGCCAGCACGACTCCGCGCCCCACGATGGCAATCGGATCTGCCAAGCATGCTGGCGTCATGTCAAGGGATGCAGATTCGACGCCGGAGTGTGCCGATGGTTCCTGCAGAACGGCATGTGCGTTCAGTCCGCCGATGCCAAAGGCGCTGACTGCGGCCTGACGTGGACGCTGACCGCCAGTCCACGGCTGAACGTTTTGGACAACACGCAGCGGCACCGTGTCCCAGTCACAGCTCGAAGTGAGCTTCTCGATGTTGATCGACGGAGCCAGTTCTGCACGCTTCATGCACAGCAGAACCTTCACGAGTCCGATCAGGCCAGCGGATTCCAGTGTGTGTCCGATATTCGATTTCACGCTGCCGATCTGCAGTTGTGCGTTGCGGAGTGACGACTGCGACTCCGTCAGCAGGCTGGTCAGAGTTTCCAGTTCGGTCGCATCGCCAAGTTGCGTACTCGTTGCATGAGCTTCCAGGTAATCGACATCCAGCGGGGTGCGGCCGCGATAGGCGCGACGAATTGCCAGTTCCTGACCCTCCTTTCGAGGTGCCCACAGGCTGCGGCCTCGGCCGTCCGACGAAATCCCCAGGCCCGTCAGCCACGCCAGCACCGGCATTCCCAGAGCCTTCGCGCGATCTGCCGTCGTGACAACGACGGCGACGTAGCCTTCGGAACTGACCAGACCGCCGGCGCGATGGTCGAACGGACACGACAGTCCGTCCGTGCAGGCCTGCGACTGGGAGAACAGAATCAGGTTGTCGACGCTGTTGTACGTCGAGCCACCAACGATCGCCTGGTCAATCGCTCCGGTCCTGAGAGCCAGCGAAGCATGAGCCAGCGCCACCAGCGACGACGCACAGGCTGCGTCGATCACGCAGCGAACTCCGTTCAGTCCCAGCGCTGTACTCGTCAGCCCGGCTGCCTGATACGCATTCAGCCGGGGCAGAAAGTCTGCCCGCCGCGATGGCCTGGTGGATCGG
>CAZHET010000267.1:0-9025 GCA_964531585.1 uncultured Planctomycetaceae bacterium
TGCGGCCCGAGTCGGCCGGCAGCAGGTTCGCCCCGCGCCAGACCTCGTGAAGTTCCGCCACGTACTGTTGCACGGCGTCGGCCGCTCGCGTCAGCAGACCGGATCCCGGCCAGTGACTGGCCACCTTCAGCCACCAGCAGTTCCTTGCGCTCCGGCAGCAACGGCCGCCCGATCACCATCAAATAGATGACTCCGATGACGGCATACGGCAGGCCCACCTTGCCGATTTCAAACAGGCTCATTCCGGGCAGTCCGCTTTCGATCATCAAACCGTTCACCACAAGGTTTGTGGACGTGCCGATGAGCGTACAGGTTCCGCCCAGAATCGCCAGATAGGAAAGTGGAATGAGCAATTTGGAGGGCGACACTTTATTGCGTCGGCACCAGTCAATCACGACCGGAACAAACATCGCCACGATCGGCGTGTTGTTCAGAAAGGCCGACATGGGCAGAATCACGCCGGCCAGCCGCGTCAGAACAGAACGTTCGGTCTTTGCCTGTCCAAGAACATGATGTCCGATGAAATCCAGAACTCCGGTTTCCCGAAGTGCGGCAACGATGACGAACAGCAGCGCAACGGTGAGCATTCCGGAGTTGGAAAAACCCGCGAAGGCTTCCGTCGGTGTGATGATGCCGAACAGAGCAAAGAACGTCGTGGCACCGAGAAACAGCAGGTCCGGGGGACCAAGGTTTTTGACCAGCGCGAGGAACAACACCGTCACGACAGCCAGCGTGACCCAGGCTTCCATGCTCATCGAATCGCGACCTTCACTTTAAGTTTGCTGCTAAGAACGCCTAACAAAACCGGGACTGGCTCCCGAACGACGCAGGAATCGCATGGAACTATGGACTTGCGAGGGTGCCTGTCCCGGTTTTGTTAGTGCCTCTAAGACAGTTTCGCTTCCGGCTCAGATCGAACTGCCCGTCGAAGGACAGTCGGAACCGAGCCGGAAGTCTGCAGAAGGCAAACCGCGTGCCGCTGCGACTTTCGGCAAACCGGCCTGCGATTCTTCATTCCGCCAGCATATGTGACAGCATCCGGCCGTCGTATTCGCTGGCTTTGATATTTCACGGGACGAGCACGACGTCCGAATCAGCCAATTCTGCCGCATATTCCTCCGCCGTTAGCAATCTGAAAAAGGGGTCTGCCCCTCTCCGGGCAGCCGTGACCCTCTCCGGGCAGCCGCAGACCTCAACGCCGTTAAGAGTTTATTTTCGTTTAACCCGTGGCCGAGAGGCCAGGTTGGTGCAAGCCGTGACGGCCTGGCCTTTCGGCCACGGGTTAAACGAGCGTGTTTTCCGGGGGAAAAACTCTTCACGGCGTTGGGCAGACCCCTTTTTCTGATAGCGCTAATCTCGAAGCCGCAGCGGCTCGGGCTGCCCGGGTCCGAGTCCCGTGATATACAATGGGAACTGAGTCACTGTAGACGATACGGATCCGTGATATGTGCTGGTCTGAGATTTCGAGGAGAGCGTACGTGCAGCGATTCAGTCAGTTCCTGCTGGATGTCTGGCGGGAAGCCTGTCGGCATATCGAAATAGTCGCAGTTCAAACCGGAAGTCCTCAGAGCTTCCCGGACGGACGAGCCCGACCAGCTTCTAACGCTGGAGCAAGTGTCAAAACTCACATCGAGCGGGCTCTGATCGAAACCAACGGCCAGGTGGAAGGCAAACACGGCGCTGGCGCAGTTCTCGACATCAACCCTCACACACTGCGTGCGCGAATGCGCAAGCTGGGAATCGAGTGGACTCGCTTTCGCTCGAAATGAATCCGCGATCGTCCTGAAGCAGGAATCGCCGCCCAATCGCCGGAACCAATCGCAGAAACGCCTCTGCGAGGCGCTGTACGATCCGGCTTTTCACCGTCCTCATGTCTGTCCTCATCCGCCAGCACGAGTCATTGGGCGGCCTTGGCCGCGAGACTCGGTGCGTCGGGTTTTCAGCACAAAATGCCGAGACTTTTTGCGAGTCGCAATAACTGCCATTCGGCAGTGAGTGCCCTGCGGTGAGCCGAGGGCGTGTGAGCAAATCAGGGATCGGACAAGACGAACGAATTGCATATGCTGGTCATCTCCGGTGAATGCCTACGGACCATTCGCCCGTACAAGCGAATGAAAATTCCGAGTGCCGCCGAGGAACGACAACAGGACCGTCATGCAGAGATATTTCACAATCTGCGCCACACTCTTGGCCGCAACTGTCTGCATGCCGTCCATCACGTTTGCTCAACCGGCCGCAAAGCAGGCGGATCAGGGCGACGCGACAGAGCCTTCAGAGCCAATCAAACAACTGGAATCACAGATTGATGCTCAGGCAAAGCGAATCTTAGAACTGGAAGAGCGGCTGGACGAACAGACCAGCCTGTTCGGGAGCATTCCCGTGAGCGGCGGGAAATCGTGTGTGCCGTCCAGTGTTGTGCGGGTTCCCGTCGTGGCGGAGTTTCCTGCGAAGGCCGACTGCGGCGAAGAGAGCTCAGAGAAGAAATTTCACAAGCTCGATTTCTATGCCGACTACGACAAGGGATTTGTCATCAGGCCCTTTGATCCGAAGCAGCATCCGTTCGATCTGAAGGTGGAAGGCTGGGTGCAGTTTCGGCACCACGCGTTCGCACGAGATGCCAACACCTGGACCGACAATGCCGGTGTCACTCGGCCCGTACGGAGTCGCAACGCTTTCGACATTGAACGAGCCCGACTGAACCTGTCGGGGCATGTCATCGATCAACGTTCGACCTACTTCATTCAGATCGACGGCGACACGGACGGCAACCATACGCTCGACTTCTTCGATTACTGGTGGGCATGGCAGTTCAGCGATTCGTTTCAGATTCAAATGGGAAAACGCAAGGTTCCGGGAAGTCGACAGTGGCTGCTGGGAGCTCGCAGCACGCGTCTGATCGATCGCCCGATGGCCAACGACTTTTTCCGACCGGATCGGACCGTTGGAGTGTTTGGAGTCGGAACGCTGGGCGAATCAGGCCACTACGAACTGATGGTCGGCAATGGATATTCTTCGGCGAATATCCCCAACGCTGCGTCTGACGACCGATTAACATTCGCGGCCACAAACTACTTCGATCCGCTGGGTGATTTTGGCGGTCAGTTGGTCGACTTCGGCCACTCCGACGATGCACTCAGAATTCGCATTGGTCACTCATTCGTGTATTCCCCACAGGCCGGATGGGTTGCCGGAGTTCCGCTGGACGAAGCGGATTTCATCCGTCTGGCGGATGGAACGCGGCTGACTCAGACGGGAGCCCTGGCACCCGGAGTGACCGTGTCGGATTTCGATGTTGTGTTGTACAGCGTGGACGCCGCATGGAAGCATCACGGTTGGAGCGTCGACGCCGAACTGTTTCTGCGCTGGATCGAACAAATTCAAGGCAACGGCCCGCTGCCGGTTTCGGACATCTTCCAACGAGGATTCTTCGTGGAAGGCGGTCACTTCCTGATTCCCAAACTGCTGGACTTCAACGTCAGGTATTCGCAGGTCAGCGGCGAATTTGGAAATGCGTCCGAGTATTCCGCCGGTTTCAACTGGTACCCATTGAAAAAGTCCACGATGAAGGTGTCGTTTGATGTCACGTCGCTGGACGGCAGCCCGCTGCAGAACACCACATCGGATATCCTGGCAGGCGATGACGGCACGCTGTTCCGCACTCAGTTTCAGGCGGAATTCTGAAGAGGCGGATATGCCGGCCAGAGGCTATCTGCAAAAGGGGTCTGACCCTCTCCGGGCAGCCCACTGCTGCCGTCCAAAGGGTCAGACCCCTTTTTCAGATAGCCTCTATCGTTTCTCGTCCAACGGGACGTCTCGATATTTGACATGGCAGGCTTTGCAGTTTGCGACAATGCGGTCCAGATGCATCGCAAGTGCCGGAGGTGGTGAAGCAGGTGGCGGCGAAGATTGCTGCGAGTTCTTCCATTCGCCGAGCTGTGTTTCCAGTGCCAGAGCGGCGGCTTCGGAATCTCGCAGCCATTCCGGGAAATCATCCGGCTGCTGTTTCACTTCTTCGGTACGCAGCATTTCCGTGAAGAGTTCTCGCAGCAGCAGAGCTTCGTGAGCCGGCTCAAGATCAGGATGATTGGCGGGGGACTTCCAGCCGGCTTCGGCAATCCGTTTCAGGTGATCGCTGATATGACTCACCCCGACCATCGCCTCTGCCATCGGCGGAATTTCCTGGACCTCTTTAAAGTCCACGTCCAGTTCAGCCAGCAGCGCGTCTTCGAACGGAGTGGCCTGCTGAGCTGCCTCAAACAAGCCCCGATATCCCGGATTGGTTCCCGCGAGTTGCAGGATCGGCACAGCCAAATCGCGCGAAATCAATCCGGCACTCACGCAGGCGACACTGGCAGCAGCCGGACTGCGGTGTTTGCCGTGGTGACAGTGAATATAGATCGGACCGGGAAGATCCCGTACAGCCTTGGCGAGTTCCTGAATTCGCTGTCCCGGAATGCCATCGTAGCCGTGCGGCAGATGAACGTATCGCAGGCCATGCTTCGCGGCCGTCGCGACATCGGGCGTCATGCCGTCCACGCTGATGATGGTTTTGATGCCCAGATCCGCCAGCTCCTGAAACGCGGCATCACCTTCCGGCAGACCGCCGGAAATCACCTTCTCATGCACCCGCACAGGATTCGGCAGATGCTCGCTGGCCAGTCTGGCGGGCAGAACGGATTCCGACGCTGCAGCATCGGCAGACGCGTCAGTGGCAGAGGTGCCCGCGTCGAACGAACCGTCCCGCGACGTCGCTGAATGCTGCGAGCCGCACGCCGATCCTTCTTCCGACGACGGCCCGCCACCGTCCGAACATCCGACCAGAACACAGAACGCAAGTACGGCTGGAATTGTCTTTAACATTCGCGGAAACTCTCCGAGTTGCGACAGAAACAGTCGGGCCGCCGAGGTTCCGACCAGTTTCGCGGTCAACTCTGTCTGACGATCTTGAAGAATTGTCGGATCCACGTCAATCAATGGCGTTCCACATCGACGCTGCAAATCACCGCCACTTCGCGACGAGAAAGGAGCTACTGCTTGCTGAGAACGTGCCGGAGCTGATCCGCAAACGGGTTTGTGAGCAACTGGATGTGTTTTGGGTGGTCGCCGCAATGAATGATATGGAGATGGATCAGATTCTTAAGCACTTCGGCAGAAAGAGGTCGCTGGTACGGCGAAGGGTTTTCACCTGGCGAACATCCATTGCGCAGCGCTATCGGCCTCAAGTGGTCCCACAGTCGTCTGACACTGCCTGCTTCTGGAAGACAACGGTGAGTTGGCGTAGCACAATAATCCGCGAACATGGCGATCAGATTGAGATGTTGTAATACCACGACATCAGTGACGGGATTGGCATGCTCTTCAAACAGTTCATTCTGGACAGGATTGCGACAGGACAGGTGACGCTCGCCTTTCGTCGCTGGAAGCGTCCCACTGTCAGGGCGGGCGGTCATCTCAGGACCTCGATTGGCGTTCTGCTGATTCGGTCCCTTGAGGTCACCGCCGAAGAGCAGATCAGTCTGCAGGCGGCAAAACGGGCCGGCTTCGACAGTGTTGAGGAGTTGCTTGGTTCCCTCGGTGAGCGTGAGGGAACGTTGTACTGCATCGCGTTCGTGAGAGCCGGGGATGATCCTCGCATCGCTCTGCGACAGGACTCAGATCTGTCCGACGGCCACATCGAAGTTCTTCGGTCCCGACTGACTCGGCTTGATGACCGCAGCAGGATTGGTCCGTGGACAACGATGGTCCTGAACCTGATTGCCGGACATCCCGAACGACATGCCGCTGACCTCGCCAACCAAAGTGGCTTCGAAAAGGAATGGCTCAAAACAAACATCCGCGAACTGAAGAACCTCGGTCTGACGGAAAGCCTTGAGGCTGGATATTGGCTGTCGCCACGAGGCGAGGCCTATCTTTCAGCGAACCAGGTCGCCCCGTCGTCATGATTCGGTCGCCGTCATCGGTGATCACTGACGACTTTCTGGAAAGAATCAGTCTTGCTGCCGGAGCCGGTTTGTTTGTTCGGCGTCCCGCATTTGCAGTTGGACAGACGCAATAAGAGATCTCAGAAGGCACACGAGAACGCATGAGCCTTCATGCACTTCGGCATTACCTCATGGGCATCAGGTGAATTGCGGGGGCTTTGATGGAGGCTGTAATGCGGTTGCCGATTTGTAGCCGCAGTTCTTCGCGCGCAGGGCGGGTGACAAGAGCGGTTAACGGAAATCCGCAGTCGATGCCAACTCGCAACAGCGGGCCTTCCGGAGTGATCCATGTGATCGTTCCGGCCAGGTGATTTCGGCTGCTTTGCGTCCCGGGTTCTCCGTTCTGCAGAGTCACATCTTCGCCCCTGATACAAACGTGAACCTTTTGCTGTTTCTCTGCTTGTTGAAGTTTTGCATGTTGTGGTTCTGTTTGTTGTCGTTCAGAAGGTGCGACGGCGGTCAGATATACTCCTCGCACATCGACCGTTGCCAGGCCATCGCAGATGTTGATCACGTCACCCGTCATAACGGTTTCGATGCCAACAATTCTGGCAACGATTGAGTTCCGCGGTCTGGAAAAGACGTCTTCGATGGACCCCGATTGTTCGACTCGTCCGCCATCCAAAACAACCACCTGGTCCGCCAACGCAATCGCTTCCATGCGGTCATGGGTGACCAGCACGACTGGAACGCTGAAGTCTCTCAACAGTCCGCGCAGCGTGGTGCGAAGCTCGTCACGCAGAGTCGCGTCCAGGGCCGACAGTGGTTCATCCAGAAGCAGCAGCCGGGGCTGTCTCGCCAGGGCTCGAGCCAATGCGACGCGCTGTTGTTGGCCGCCGGAAATCTGATAAGGGAAGCGATGTTCGAGGCCAGCCAGTTGAAGCCGCTCCAGCATTTCGGCAACCCTGGCATGAAGGCGTGGCCCGTCACTTCGCAAGCCATAACCGATGTTCTGGCTGACGGTCAGATGCGGAAAAAGAGCATACTCCTGAAAGCAAAACCCGATTCCTCGTTCCTGCGGCGATCGACAGATCGAACGCTCCGCATCCAGCCACACTTCGTCATCGAAGGTAATTCTGCCCGCCTGCGGTTGTTCCAGGCCGGCCAGCGAACGCAGAATTGTTGTCTTGCCACACCCGGACGGGCCAAACAGAACCGTCGTCGAGAATTCGTTGACAGGAACTTTCAGCCGCGCCGTGATGACAGCCTGATCCTGAAATCGCTTTTCAAATCCGGCGACAAGTTGTCCATTCATACCGGAACACCTCGTCGACTCAGAACCTGCGCCACGGTCAGCACAATCAGAGAGAAGATGACCAGCCACACTGCGGTCTGGCTGGCTGAGGCGTAGTCCAGAGCCTGAACGTCGTCATAAATGGCGATGGAAATTGTGCGAGTCACGCCGGGAATATTTCCACCGACCATCAGCACAACACCGAACTCGCCAACGCTGTGAGCGAACGTCAATACGATACCGGCCAGGATGCCCGGCCAGCTAAGCGGAAACGAGATTCGCCAGAACGTACGCCACTTCGACGCACCAAGACACCACGACGCTTCAATCAGTTTTCGATCCATCCGTTCGAATGCCGCAGTAAAGGGTCGGACTGCGAATGGCAGGTTGTACAGCACCGATCCCAGCAGGATTCCGGGAAAAGTGAATGGAAGCAGCGATCCGGTGGCCTGCTCGTACAACTGGCCGATCATGCTTCGGGGGCCGGTTACCATCAGGATATAGAATCCCAGTACAGTGGGCGGCAACACCAGAGGCAACGCTGCCACGGATTCGATGATCAAGCGGCCTCGCCAGCGAGTCATTGCCAGCCAATATGCCAGCGGCAGACCCAGAATAAACAGAATTAGTGTCGTGCAGGTCGCCAGTTTCAGCGTGAGCCAGATCGCAGTCCAATCCATGCCTAATCCTTCGGGTGGAAATAACCGAACCTCGCAAGAATCGAACGTCCCTCAGGACCAATAACAAACTCTCTCAATCGACTCGCTGCATCGGGGTTTCTGCTGTGGATCGGAATAACGGCTGCCTGGTCGACCGGCGAATGAGCCTCGGCAGGAATCTGCCAGAACCTGCCTTTCTGCGACAACTCAGGCGACAAAACCAGTGACAACGCGAGAATTCCAATATCCGCTGCTCCACTATCAACGAAATGGGCCGTCTGCGTGATGTTCTCTCCGAGAACAAGTCGGTCTTTTGCCTGATCATAGACACCAAACGATTTCAGAGCCTCTTCAGCAGCCAATCCGTAGGGCGCCAGACGGGGATTGGAAATCGCAAGTTTCTTCACCGACAGGTCGATGACAGCCTGAATTTTCAGAGTATCCAAATCAAGCGATGATCCCTTCGGAATCCACACGACGATTCGTCCCGATGCATACGGAAAGTACGACTCGTTCAGGGCAAGCCCATCCGCAATGAGTTGTTGCGGGTACTTCGTATCGGCGGAAAAGAAGATGTCGAACGGAGCCTTCTGAGATAGCTGAGCGAACAAGTTTCCGGATGAGCCGTAGGTTGCAACCACATCCACGTCCGGATGCTGTCGCTCAAAGGCGGTTTCCATTTCGTCAAACGCAAATTTCAGGTTCGCCGCAGCGGCGACCAGGACAGACGTCTTTTGTATTGTGTGAACATCTTTGTATGCTGATTGCTGGACCTCCGGAACCGATTGCGGCGAGCAGCCAATCAGAACGATGGATATCAACAGACAGCTAAGCCCGCCGACGCTTGTTGAATTATACAGCATCTGAATGGTATTTCGCTTCGAGAGCATTTGGCTCATCGTCCACCGGCATCCTGTGTTACTGTGTGGCATCAACGCTATGCAGTGTTTCACGTGGTCGCGACCAGATCTCCGGTTTCTGAGCTGTCGTAGCCGGGAAGTGCCGCCAGCAGTTTGCGATAGACACTCGAACGCACAACGCTCAGCAGCGCTTTGAGGCGTCGATCGTTGGCAAAGGACTTACAGAAGCACAGGTCGTAGAATTCTTCCTGCACCGGCAGGAAGCTGAGTCTCGCTTCTGCACTCGCCAGT